>DASVSK010000711.1:0-14954 GCA_036388135.1 Pyrinomonadaceae bacterium
CTCGCCACCATCGACGTCCCCGCCCACGCCCCCGCCGACTGCCCCCTCTGCGCCCAGGGCGTCCCCGCGGTCAAACCGGGAAGCAGAAAACAGTAGACAGTAGTCAGTAGACAGTAGTCTCCGCCGCGCGGGCGTTGCCGCTGATACTCGGACGATTCGCAATAAGGAAGGTCTTCTACTGACTACTGACTACTGTCTACTGTCTACTTCTTTATGAACTACCGCCTGACAATCCAGTACGACGGGACGGAGTTCAGCGGGTGGCAGACGCAGGAGCGCCGGCGCACGGTGCAGGGCGAGCTGACGCGCGTCCTCTCGCTGCTGGAGGGCGCGGAGGTGTCGGTGCACGGCGCGGGGCGGACGGACGCGGGCGTCCACGCGGAGGCGCAGGTGGCGAGCGTGCGGCTGGGGCGCGGGATGGAGCCGGAGCGCCTGGCGGCGGCGCTGAACGGCAACCTTGCGCGCGACGTGCGCGTCGTCGAGGTGCGCGCCGCTTCGGAAGAGTTCCACGCGCGCGTCGACGCGCGCGGCAAGACCTACTGTTACCGCGTCTTCAACGAGCGCGTCGGGTCTCCCTTCTGGTCGCGCTACGCGCTGCACGAGGCGCGCGCGCTCGACCTCGGCGCGATGCGCGAGGCGTCGCGGCTCTTCGTCGGCCGGCACGACTGGTCGGCCTTCTCGGCCGCGCAGGCGGACGTGAAGACGCGCGTCCGCGAAGTGACGGAACTCGAAATCTCGGAGCGCCACAGCGCGCGCGGGCGCGGACGCCTCATCACGATTCGGGTCAGCGCCGGGGGGTTCCTGCGTTACATGGTGCGCTCGATTGCGGGCGCGCTCCTGGCCGCCGGGCGCGGCGAGGTCGGCGCGGACGCGCTCCGCCGCGCCATAGAGACCGGCGAGCGGCCGCACGCCGTCGCCACCGCGCCCGCCCACGGCCTCACGCTCGTCGAGGTGCGTTACGAGCATGAGCCCGACTGGAGAAGGATGAACGGTGAGAGCTGAAGGATGAAGGATGAAAGGCACACCGTCTGAATTTCATCTCTCACCCTTCACCCTTCTAAGACGGGTTCCGTCAACTTTGCACTTTAGAGTGGTTTACGATTAAGATGCGCGGCGGGCGATGCGTTCGGCTCGCCCCATTCCTTATGCTGTCAGACTTCGCCGACGTAGTTGAGAGAGGGTCGCGCGACGAGGCTCTGCTCGCCGAGATCGACTGGGCGCGCCTGCCGCGTCACGTGGCCGTCATCATGGACGGCAACGGGCGCTGGGCCGCGCGCCGCGGCCAGCCGCGCGTCGCGGGGCACCGCGCCGGGGTCGAGGCCGTCCGCGCCGCGGTCGACACGGCCGCGCGCATGGGCCTGGGCGCGCTCACGCTCTACGCCTTCTCGACCGAGAACTGGAAGCGCCCCCGGCTCGAAGTTGACGCGCTGATGCGGATGCTCAAGCGCTACCTCCGGCTGGAGCTGGAGGAGATTGCGCGGCAGAACATACGCTTCCAGCCCATCGGCCGCATCGACGGCCTACGGGAGAGCGTCCGCCGCGAGCTGATGCGCTCGGTCGAGCGCACGGCCGACAACACGGGGATGGTCTTAAGCGTTGCGCTCAACTACGGCGGCCGCGCCGAGATCGTCGACGCGGTGCGGGCGGCCGCCCGCGCCCTCGCCGACGAGGGCCGCCCGCCCGAGGAGATGACCGAGGAGGACATCGGCCGCCACCTCTACACGAGCGGCCTGCCCGAGCTGGACCTGCTGGTGCGCACGAGCGGCGAGCTGCGCATCTCGAACTTCCTCCTGTGGCAGGCCGCCTACAGCGAAATTTACGTGACCGAGACGCTGTGGCCCGACTTCCGCCGCCCGGACCTCCTTGAGGCGGTCGTGGATTTCCAGCGGCGCGACCGACGCTTCGGAGGGCTCAAGCTGGTCGCGAACGCCAAGTGAAGAAGTAGCCAGTAGTCAGTAGTCAGTAGCGCTCCGCGTTGCGGTCGTTGACGCTGACACCAAGACGATTCGACTGTTAAAGTTTTTCTACTGACTACTGTCTACTGTCTACTGTCTACTTCCCACTGTCTACCGCATGAAATCCCGACTCATCACCGCCGCCGTCGCGCTGCCCGTCCTGATCGCGTCGATTATCTTCCCGCCGCTCAAAATACTTTTCGTCGTCCTGGCCGTGGCCGCGGTCGTCGTCGCGCTCTACGAGTTCTGGTTCCTGTCGAAACGGGTCGGGGCGAGGCCGGACGTGGTCGTGGGCTTCGCGGCGACCGCCGCGCTCTTCGTTGTCTTCTTCTTCAACTGGCTGGAGCTGCTCTACCTGGTCGTGCCGCTCTTCGTCGTCGCGGCGCTGGTGGCGGAGATGCTGCGGGGCGCGCCTTTCGACAAGATGGTTCTGTCGGTCGGCTCCACCGTGCTCGGCGTGCTCTACGTCGCCTTCCTCGGCGCGCACCTGATCGGGGTGCGGACGGGCTTCCCCGACGTACTGGCCGCGCCCGAGACGTTCCTCGTCGGCGACGCGTTCGTCAGTAAGTCGCTCTCGACGCACCTGCTCGCCTTCTTCTTCCTCGTGCTGATGGGCTCGGACACGGGGGCATACTACACGGGGCGCGCGCTGGGCAGGCACAAGCTCGCGCCCTCGGTGAGCCCGGGCAAGACGTGGGAGGGCGCGGCGGGCGGGATGGCCGCGAGCCTCGCGGCGGCGGCGCTGGCGCACTACTGGTTCTTCCCCGAGCTACAACTGGGTGCGGCACTCGGGCTGGCGGCCGTGATGAACGTGCTCGGCGTGGTCGGCGACCTGACGGAGAGCGCCTTCAAGCGCGGCTCGAACGCGAAGGACGCGGCGCAAATCCTCCCCGGCCACGGCGGGCTCCTCGACCGGCTCGATAGCTTGCTCTTCAACGCGCCGCTCATCTACTATTTCGCCCTGTACTATTGGCGTTAGCTTGCAACCCGCCAGTTCGAGCCGGAAGCGCCGTGTCTACCCTGAACCAAGAGAAGAAAGGCGGTGTGACATGACGGGCGAAGAGTTGGAGCGGGCGATAGATTTCCTCCTGAAGAGCCAGGCGAACCTGGAAGCGCGAATCGAACAGGTCAACGCCAACCTCGGCGCGAGGATTGACGAGACCAACCGGCAACTTGCGGAGACCAACCGGCAACTTGCGGAGACCGACCGGCAGCTCGCCGAAACCAATCGGCAGCTCGCCGAAACAAACAAGCATCTCGGCGAATATGCGAGCATGCAGACGACGCTCGTTCAGGTCGTGACGCGCACCTTCGAGGCGCAGGATGCAATCAACAAACGCACGGATGAGAGGCTGAACGCCCTCATCGACACCGTCGAGAAGTTAATCAGCCGGGGCGGGATAAGTAACCCTTAACTTTTTCGCCGACGCCTTTTTGCGAGAGCGCACTTCTTTTCCCCACGGCCTTTTCAATGAACACTCAGGGCATAGCGATTCTCGGCTCAACCGGCTCCATCGGGTGCAACACGATGAGCGTGGTCGAGTCGTTCGGCGAAGGGCGCTTCCGCGTGGTGGCGCTCGCGGCCGGGCGCAACGTCGAGCGTCTCGCGGGTCAGGTCGAGCGGCACCGGCCGGAACTCGTCGCCGTCGAGGACGAGGAGTGCGCGGGGCGGCTGAAGGATGAGCTGAGGAGGCGCGGCGTCCGCCGGCCGCGCGTGGCGGTGGGCGAGGCGGGCCTCGTCGAGGTGGCGACGCACGGCGCGGCGCAAACGGTCGTGAGCGCGACGGTCGGCGCGGTCGGCTTCGTGCCGACGCTGCGCGCGCTCGAAGCCGGCAAGCGCGTCGCGCTCGCCAACAAGGAGACGCTCGTCATCGCGGGCGAGCTGATGACGCGGGCGGCCGCGACGTCGGGCGCGGAACTGCTCCCCGTCGACTCCGAGCACAACGCGCTCCACCAGTGCCTGCGCGGCGAGCGGCGCGAGGAGGTGCGCCGCCTCATCCTGACGGCCTCGGGCGGGCCCTTCCGCGAGAAACCCCTGAGCGCGATGGCCGGGGCCACGGTCGAGGAGGCGATGCGCCACCCGACCTGGAGCATGGGCGCGAAGATCACGATTGACTGCGCCACGCTGATGAACAAGGGGCTCGAAGTCATCGAGGCGCGCTGGCTCTTCGGCTTCGGCGCGGACGAGATAGACGTCGTCGTCCACCCCGAGTCGGTCGTCCACTCGATGATAGAGCTGGTCGACGGCTCGGTCATCGCGCAGCTCGGCGTCACCGACATGCGCCACGCCATCCAGTACGCGCTCACCTACCCCGAGCGCCACCCGTCCGCGGCGCTCCCGCCGCTCGACCTGACGAAGCTCGGGGCGCTCCGCTTCGAGCAGCCCGACTTCGAGCGTTTCCCGTGCCTGCGGCTGGCCTACAGGGCCCTGCGCGCGGGCGGGACGCTGCCCGCGGCCCTGAACGCGGCCAACGAGGAGGCGGTCAGCGCCTTCCTCGGACGCCGCCTCCGCCTGACCGACATCCCGCGCGTCATCGAGGCGGTGATGGACGCGCACCGCACGCGCCCCGTGTCGAGCCTCGACGTCGTCCTCGAAGTCGACCGCGAGGCGCGCGCCGCAGCCGCCGCCGAGATCGCGCGGCTGGCCGAGGAGTCGAAGGCCGTCGCGTGAGACGAATAATTCTGCTCAAGGCGGGCGAGGCAATCACGCGGAGACACGTCCCGGACTATTTAAGGGCGCGTCTCCGTGTCTCTGCGGTTAAATGTCGTTCCGGCCGCCGCGTGTTGTTTGACGGTTAGGCGCGTGGCACGTACACTTTTTCGGTGCAACCGGGCGGGGAGGCTCCGCCTCTAATTTTTTGCGGCCCCGGCTCTTAACTGAAAAGAAGTTGATTTTATGAACCTGCTCGCCCTGCTCGCCTTCGTCTTCATCCTCGGCTCCGCCGTCATCCTGCATGAGTTTGGCCACTTCATCGTCGCGAAGCTGCTCGGCATTCGCGTCGAGACCTTCTCGGTCGGCTTCGGCAAGCGACTCTGGGGGGGGCGCTGGGGGACGACCGACTACCGGCTCTCGCTCATCCCGCTGGGGGGCTACGTCAAGCTCGGCGGCGACGACTCGAACGCGGGGATCGAAGAGGGCGGGGCGGAAGAGATTCCCTCGAAGGAGCGCTTCGACCTGCGGCCGCGCTACCAGAAGTTCATGGTCGGCGTGGCCGGGCCCGTGATGAACATCCTGACGGCGCTCGCCATCCCGTTCGTCGGCGCGATGGCGGTCGGGGTGCCCGCCGCGCCCTCGCCGCTGGTCAGCCAGGTCGAGCAGGGCGGCGCGGCCGAGACCGCGGGCCTGAGACCCGGCGACCGCATCGTCTCCTTCGACAACGAGAACAACCCGACGTGGCGCTGGATGAACGTCGTGGCGACGGTGAAGCGGACGCAGTCGATCCCCTTCGTCGTCGAGCGCGAGGGGCAGCGCGTGCCGCTCTCCATCCGCCCCACGGTCATCCAGGAGGGCGGGCACGAGATCGGCGACCTCGACTTCCTGCCCGACCTCGGCGTCCAGCCCGTCATCATCGGCCGGGTCGTCGACGACTCGCCCGCCGCGCAGGCCGGCATCAAGCCGGGCGACCGCATCATCTCCCTCGACGCCGAGACGGCGCGCAACCCCGCGCAGGTGAGGGAGTACATCAGCAAGCACCAGGGCGTGGTGCGCCTGACGGTCGAGCGCGAGGGCGGGCGCGTCGAGCTGACCACGCCCGAGCGGCGGCTTGAGGGCAAGACGCTCGGCGTCTACTTCCAGCCGCCGCCGCAGGCCCCGCTCGAAAGGGTCGGCCCCGGCGAGGCGGCGTCCGTCGCGTTCAACACCAACATCGAAATCCTGCGGCTGACGGGCATGGCCCTGGGTCAGGTCTTCACGGGCAACCTCGCCGTCGGCGAGGCCGTGGGCGGCCCCATCGCCATCGCGCAGGCGTCCTACGAGGCGGCGAGCAACTACGGCTGGGGCGGCGTCTTCGACATGCTCGGCTTCCTCAGCCTCAACCTCGGCATCTTCAACCTGCTCCCGATACCCGTCCTCGACGGCGGCATGCTCTTCATGCTCCTGGTCGAGGGCGCGCTGGCGGTCTTCGGGATGAAGATCAGCCTGCGCGTGCGCGAGCGCATCCAGCAGGTCGGCTTCGTCTTCCTGCTCCTGCTGATGGGCTTCGTCATCATCAACGACGTGACGAAGTTCGCCCCGCGCTGGTTCGGCTCGAAGGAGAAGCCCGCGGCGACGCAGACGAAATAAGAAGAGGGCGAACGGTAAATAGTAAATGGTGAATGGAACGGGTAACCGCCATTCACCATTTACTATTTACCGTTCGCCCCGCGAGCAACTTTGAACGTTCGGCGGTCGTAAAGGTGAGCATGAGGCAAACGAGGGCGGTCAGCGTGAGGGGCGTGCGGATAGGCGGCGGCGCGCCGGTCGTCGTGCAGTCGATGACGAAGACGGACACGGCCGACGTCGAGGGCACGGTCGGGCAGATCGAGGAGATGGTGCGGCAGGGCTGCGAGGTCGTCCGCGTGGCCGTGCCGAACGCCGAGGCCGCCGTCGCCCTCAAGGAGATTCGCCGCCGCGTCCCCGAAGTTCCGCTCGTCGCCGACATACACTTCCACTACCGGCTCGCCCTGATGGCCCTGGAGGCGGGCGTCGACAAGCTCCGGCTCAACCCCGGCAACATCGGCTCCGTCGAGCGCGTCAACGAGGTGGTGCGCGCGACGAAAGCGCGCGGCATCCCCATCCGCATCGGCGTCAACGGCGGGTCGCTCGAAAAAGATTTGTTGAAGAAGTACGGCACGGCCACGCCCGAGGCGATGGTCGAGTCGGCGCTCAGGCACATACGCATCCTCGAAGAGCTCGACTTCCACGACATCGTCGTCTCCCTGAAGGCTTCGGACGTGCGGCGCACGGTCGCCGCCTACCGCCTGCTCGCCGAGCAGGTCGACTACCCGCTCCACCTCGGCGTGACCGAGGCCGGCACGCCCTTCGGCGGCACCATCAAGTCGTCCATCGGCCTCGGCATCCTCCTCCACGAAGGCATCGGCGACACCATCCGCGTAAGCTTGGCGGCCGAGCCGTGGGAGGAGGTGCGCGTGGCGTGGGACATCCTGAAGTCGCTTGAGCTGCGCAAGCGCGGGGTGACGGTCGTGGCATGCCCGACGTGCGGGCGTCTGGACGTGGCGAACTTCGTCGAGATAGTCACGGAGATCGAGCGCCGGCTGGCGCACATCGAGGAGCCGCTCCACCTCTCTATCATGGGCTGCGAGGTGAACGGCCCCGGCGAGGCGCACGACTCGCAGCTCGGCGTGACCTTCGGCAAGGGCGTGGGGATGATCTTCAAGGACGGCCGCCCGCTCCGCAAGGTCGCCGGCTCCGACATCGTCGAGGCGTTCGTCGCCGAGGCCGAGAGGCTCGTCCGCGAGGGGGCCGCGGCGCAGGCGGAAGTCCTGCCGGAGCTGGTTCAGATTAAGTAAGCGGCCCTCTTAACTTTCACGATTCGAGGAGGCGGGCGTGTCGGCTCGCCTCCTTTTCTTTCGGGCGAGAGTAAAGCGGCGAGCCGTTCACCGCGGTGAATAATCTTTAACTAAGCTTAGTCGGCCGACATCGTGAGGAAGAGGCCGTCGGTGGCGGCGCGGCGGTTGACGTTGACGGCGAGTTGGCCGCGCAGCTCCTCGATGAGCGAGAGCCAGCGCGCGGCGCGCGGCGGCGGGACGCCCTCGGCGAGTCGCGCCAGGCGTTCGCGCAGGTCGCCGTTGACCAGCCCGCCGTCGCCCCCCCCGAGCGAGAGCAGCCAGAGGTCGCGCACGAGTATCTCCAGCGCGTCGAGCCGCGGCTCGTACTCCTCCTTGTTCTTCGCGTCGCCCATCTCCTCGGCCGCACGCAGCAGCCGCACGCGGTCGCCGCCCGAGGCGAGCGCCTCGACCACGCCGAACATGGCGTCGCGGCGCGCGCGGTAGGTGTCGAGGTTGAGCCCGAGCGCGACGCCGGGTCTCCCCGAGGCGAGCTGCGCCGCGAGACGCGCCTCCTCGCCCGCGCGCTTGCCGCTTTTGACGAGGTAGCCCTCAAGCTCTCGGGCCGCGAGCGGCGCGAAGCGTATGGTCTGGCAGCGCGAGCGGATGGTCGGGAGCAGGCTCGCCGGCCGCGAGGTGATGAGAATGATGTGCGAGGTCGGCGGGGCCTCTTCCAGCGTCTTGAGCAGGGCGTTCGACGAGGCTTCGGTCAGGCTCTCCGCGTTCTCGACGACGAAGACGCGCGCCGCCCCTTCGACCGGGCGGAAGTTGCTCTCGCGTTCGAGGTCGCGTATGGCGTCGATGAGGATGTTGCGGTTGTAGGGGATGACGAGGCCGACGTCCCCGTGCTCGCTCCAGACGACCTTCTTGTGCTCGTCCCTTTCGTCGGACGGCGGATGCCGGACGCGCCCGGCGCGCCCGCAGGCCGGGCACGCGCCGCACGCCTCGACGCCGCGCCGCGAGCGGCAGTTGAGCGCGCGAGCCAGCTCCAGCGCGAAGAGCTTCTTGCCCAGCCCCGCCTCGCCCGCGAACAGCAGCGCCGACGGCACGCGCCCCTGCCGCAGCATCCTGCGCAAAGTCTCCTTCGCGCGCTCGTTCCCGACCAGTGTGTCGAACATGATGGAAGTTAGTAGACAGTAGACAGTAGTCAGTAGTCAGTAGAAGAACCTTCGATGTCGAAACGTCAGGGAGTCGGCGTCAGCGACCGCGGCGCGGGGCGCTACTGTCTACTGACTACTGTCTACTTTCTCCAGGAAGGGCATGACGGCTCGCATGACGTGCGCCTGCGTCTCCTGGACGGAGCCGGCGGCGTCGATGACGCGGACGCGCTCGGGCTCGGCGGCGGCGATGCGGAGGTAGGCGTCGCGGACGCGTGTGTGGAAGGCCGCGTCCTCGGAGTCGAGCCGGTCTTGCTTCTGACCCTTGCTCGTGCGGCGCGCCTCCTGCCGACGCTGGCTCTCGTCGACGGGCAGGTCGAAGACTAGCGTCAGGTGCGGCATGAGCCCGCCCGTGGCGAGCCCGACCAGCTCGGAGACCAGCTCGTCGGGGAAGCCCCGCCCCGCGCCCTGGTAGGCGACCGTCGCGTCGGCGTAGCGGTCGGAGAGGACGATGTGGCCGGAGTCGAGCGCGGGGCGGACGTGCGTGCGCACGTGCTGCGCGCGGTCGGCGGCGTAGAGGAGCAGCTCGGCGAGCGGGTCGACCTGCTCCTCCGAGTCGAGCAGGAGCTGGCGGATGCGGGAGCCGAGCGGGGTGCCGCCCGGCTCCCGCGTCGCGACGACCTCCCGCCCGCGCAGTCGCAGCTCGCTCGCGAGCATGCGCAACTGCGTCGACTTGCCGCACCCGTCGATGCCCTCGAAGGTGATGAAAGCGGAGGCCAAGTGCTTCTTATTTCTCCGTGATTGTCTCGCTCAGGGCGCGGGGCGCGTGTCAGCCTTCGGAGCGCCCGGTGGGCTCGCCGCCGGGCTCGTGGCCGTGGTCGGAGGCGTGAGGGGGCCGGTGCTCGCCCGTCTGGCGGCGCGCGTGCTGTATGGTCGAGATCGCGTGTTTGAAGATGAGCTGCTCCTGCGACGCGGATTCGAGCAGCACGGAGTATTTGTCGAAGCTGCGGATGCGCCCCGTCAGCTTCGCCCCGTTCATCAGGTAGATCGTCACGGTGTCCTTCTCGCGGCGCACCGTGTTCAGGAACGCGTCCTGTATGTTTTGGGGAGTTGATTTTGTATCCACAGACGCCCCCGCTTGAAAATGTTGTGAACTCTGGGTTCGGACAGCTTACACCGTACCAGTTCAAAGTTCAAAGTTTCCCGCCCGCCGCCGTCGGAAATAGACGAGTCTCCGCGCCGGGGCGCGCCACGCTCAGAGGCCGAGGCGGCGCGCGACCTCCTCCTGCGCGCGCGGGTCTTCGCCGAAGCCCTCGACCCACTCCACGCCCGGCTCGCGCCGGAACCAGGTCATCTGCCGCTTGGCGTAGTGGCGCACGTCGAGCTTCGTCTGCTCGACGGCGCTCTCCAGTGTGCGCGCGCCCCGCAGGTGCTCGACGACGCGGCGGTAGCCGTGAGCGCCGAGCGCGCTGGTGTCGGCGGGCACGCCCCGCGCGAGCAGGCCGCGCACCTCCTCGACGAGCCCGGCGCGGAAGTGCGCCTCGGCGCGCAGGTCGATGCGCCGGTAGAGCTGTTCGCGCGGCGGGTCGAGCGCGAAGACGCGCAGGCGCGCGGCCTGCGGCGGCGGCGCGGGGCGCTGCACGAGTCGCGCCGAGAGCCTGTCGCCGGTTTGCAGCCGTAACTCCAGCGCGCGCTGTACGCGCGGCCAGTCGCGCGGGTGGAGGCGCGCCGCGCGTTCCGGGTCGAGACGTCGTAAGAGACCGTGGAGGTGCTCCGCGCCGCGCCGCTCGCGCAGGGCGACGAGACGGCGGCGCAGCCCCGCGTCGGTCGGCGGGGCCTCGAAGAAGGGCTCGCGGAGCGCGCGCAGGTAGAAGCCCGTGCCGCCGACGAGCAGCGCCGTGCGGCCGCGCGCCTCGATCTGTTCGATGCAGGCGAGCGCGCCGCGCGCCCAGTCGGCGGCGGTGTAGTTGCGTCCGGGCGGGACGAAGTCGATGAGGTGGTGGGGGACGCCGCGCCGCTCGTCGGGCGGCACTTTAGCGGTGGCGATCTCTATCTCGCGGTAGACCTGGACGGAGTCGCAGTTGATGATCTCTCCGCCCAGACGGAGGGCGAGCGCGATGCCCAGCTCGCTCTTGCCCGAGGCGGTCGGGCCGACGACGGCGACGACGGGCCGCACTGTCTCTGCGCCGTGTGTCACGTGGAAGGGGAGAGCAGGCGGAAGGCGACGACGAGCCAGATGATGAGCAGCAGCGCCAGCGCGCCGACCAGTTGTGTGCGGGAGAATCGCATCGTCCTGACGTCCGCCGGGGCGCGCGGCCTTCAGTAGAGCTTCGAGACGCTGATGCCGGTGTAGAACGACTTCAGAATCTTCTCGTACGAGAGCCCCGCGCGCGCGAGCCCGAAGGCCCCGACCTGGCACATGCCGACGCCGTGCCCCCAGCCGCGACCCTTGAAGGTGTACTTCGTCACGCGGCCGCCCTCGTCGAACTCGCGTTCGATGACGAAGAGCTGCTCGCGCAGTCGGAGCGCCGAGCGGACGCGCCCGCCGCGCACGTGCGCCGTCGCCGCCGTCCCCACCACCTCAAGGTCGAGCACGCGCCCCGAGACGCCGCGGCGGCGCACGCGCAGGTCGAGGAGCGTCCCCACCTCGGGGACGGAGCGCGCGAGGCGCGAGAGTACGGCCGAGGGCGTCAAAGTCTCCGACCAGTTCGCGAAGGGCGAGACGTGGTCTGCGGCCGCGCCGCCCGCCGCCGGGCGCGCTTCGAGGTAGTCGATCTCGCCGCGCGCGCCGGTGTGGCAGGTCAGCGGCTCGCCGCCCACCAGCTCAAGCTCGCGCACGGCGAAGAGTCCCTCGCCGAAGGCCCGGAAGAGGTGTGCGTCCGGCGCGAACGCGGCGGGCGCTTCCTTCCCCGAGGCGGGGCGGAGCAGCAGCGCGCCGCCCGCGCCCGCGCGCGCCGTGGCCTTCTGAAGCCGCGCGAGGCCGCGCGCTTCGAGCGCGTGCGAGACGGCGCGGAGCGCGCGCGCCCGCGTGAGCGGCTGCCGCGGCCTGAGCGTCCCGTCGGTGAAGAGCGCGAGGTGCCCCTCGCGCAGCAGCAGGGCCACGTCGGCGCGGTTCGCCTGCGGGACTTCGGACGCGTCGCGGAACGAAAGATGGTACTCGACGTCCGCGGCGTTCAGCAGCGTCGCGCCGCGGCTCTCGCCGTCGAGCGCGAGCGCGAGCGCGGTGGCGAACCCGGCGGCGCGGGTCGCGTCCGTCCCGACCGGCGGCGCGGGCTGGCGCGCGAGCGCGGCGACGCGCGCCAGAAGCCCGCGCAGTTCGTCGGCCGTGACGTTCGACGCGAGCCACTCGTCGCTTAGGCGCGCGGGCATGTCGAAGCCGTGGACGGCGAGCAGCGCCGCGTCGCGCGCGCTCGTCGCGTGTTCGGCCGACTTGATGGACGCGGGCTCGCGCGAGGTGCGGACGGAAAGACGGTGGAAGTGGCCGGAGGCGTCGAGCGCGCACTCGCGGCCGCGCAGGTAGGCGACGGGCACGCCGCCGAAGATGTTCTCGCCGTCCTCTGTGCGGCCGCCGCAGGTCGAGGTGTAGTAGGCGACGATGGGCGCGCCCTTGTAGGTGGCGATGCGGCCGTGCGTCTCCAGCACGGCGCGGTCGGTGAGCGGGTGTTCGGTCGCGCGGCCGCCGTAGACCTGCGAGCGCGTGTCGGGCGTGAGGTCGAACCCTTCCGCGGCGAAGCGGCCGAGGTTGCTGACGGCGTAGGTGCGCGCGGCGACGGCCTGCGCCTTCAGGGCCTCAAGCTCGGGCCAGCCGCCCGGCGAAAGCTCGTTGGGCACGACGCCGCGGACGTAGTCTTCGAGGGTGAGGACGTTGACGACCGTCAGCGCGCCCTTCGTGTTGGCGAAGACTTCGAGCCGGCCGCGGTACGGCTTCTCGTTGTAGCGGACGGGGTGCTGCTCGGGGTCTGCGGAGGCGAAGACGACCGGCGCGCGCAGGTCGAGCAGGGGCTTCGCGGAGCCGGGCGCGTAAATGGCCTCGCCGCGCGCGGGGGCGACCGCGCGCGAAGTCAGGCGGACGCCGCCGCCGGCCGCCCTGTTGTTCGGAGCGCCGGAATTTTTCGCGGAGGCCGAGGCCGTCTCGACGCCGCTTTCGTCGTCCGGTGCTGGCTGCGGGAGTGGCGCGTACGAGCGGGGCTCGACGCGGACGCGCGCCAGCCCGAGCGAGAGGGGCTGCTCGGCGGCGTCGGTGGCGTCGAGCGCGGGGGCGGTGGTCGAGACGGTGACGCTGCGCGCGCCGGTGGCGAGGCCGATGCGGATGACCGGCTCCTTCGTCAGGCGGACGGGCTCGGGCTCGATTTCGTGAATCGCCGCCGGGTCGCTGGTGGTCGTCGTCGGCCACGCGGGCGCGCTTGCGCGGCGCGGCCTCGTCGCGGGCGGCTGCTGCGGCGCGTCCTGCGCCACGGCCGCCGGCGGCGGCGCGACGAGGGCGCAGGAGAGCAGACTCGCGGCGAATAATTTCCTGAAGGAGGAACGCATCGGGGTTATCTCGGCTCACGTCCGGCGCGAAGGTGTTGGAGGGGAGCGTGCCGTGAGGATTCTACAATAGAGCACTCGCAAAAGTCGCTCGGAATGTTCGGCAGTTCGGAGACGGACGTGGCGGACGTGGCGGCGGGTTCGCGCCGACACGCCTTTCAGCCGAGAAGGAAGGTGCGCGCGAGGCCGAGCAGGCCGCCCGCGAGGACGACCCAGAGCACGTCGACTTTAAAGCGGTAGAGCGCGACGAAGGCCGCCGCGCCGAGTGCCGCCGCGAACCAGTCGGGGCCGCCCGCGAGTCCCCGCGGCCAGATGACGGCCGCGCCGAAGACGAGCGCGAGGTTGAGGATGACGCCGACCACGGCCGCCGTCACCCCGGCGAGCGCGCCCGCGAGCGAGCGTTTGCCGCGGACGACTTCGATGTAGGGCGCGCCGACGAAGATGAAGACGAAGCAGGGGAGGAAGGTGACGTAGGTCGTGACGAGCGCGCCGAGGACGCCGCTCGCCGCGGGGCTCAGTCCCGCGGGCGGGTGGTTCCAGCCCGCCATGAAGCCGACGAACTGCAAGACCATGATGAGGGGCCCCGGCGTCGTCTCGGCGAGCGCGAGCCCGTCGACGGCCTGCGCGGGCGAGAGCCAGTCGAAGGGCGCGACCGTCGTCGCCTGCGTCACGTAGGCGAGCACGGCGTAGGCCCCGCCGAAGGTGACGAGCGCGGCCTTAGTAAAGAAGAAGTACTCCTGCGCGTGCAGCCCCGAGCCCCCCAGCCACCAGGCGAGCAGCGCCAGCGGCACCAGCCAGAGTGCGAGCCCCGCGGCCAGAACCTTCAAGACCCTCGCGCGCGACGGCAGCGTGTGAGGCGGCGGCGGCGCGTGGTCGTCGATGACGAGCGGCGGCTTTCCGTCGTCTTCGCCCTCGCCGGAGATTTTTTCTTCGTCAGCCTTCTTCGGCTCGGGGACGAACGCCGCGGGCCAGAGCCGCGCGCCCGCGAGCCCGACCAGCCCGGCCAGCAGCACGATGAGCGGGAACGGGACGCGCAGGAAGTAGATGCCGGCGAAGGCGGCGGCGGCAATCAGGAGATGCGCGCGGCGCTTGAGCGCGCGGCCGCCTATCTTCAGCACCGCCTCGACGACGATGGCGACGACGACCGGCTTGAAGCCGGAGAGCAGCCCGGAGACGACGGCCGTGTTGCCGTGCGCGGCGTAAATGTAGGAGAGCAGGAGCAGGACGAGTATCGAAGGGAAGACGAAGAACGCGCCCGCGACGACGCCGCCCGGCGTCCTGTGCAGGAGCCAGCCGACGTAGATGGCGAGCTGCGTCGCCTCGGGGCCGGGCAGCATCATGCAGTAGTTGAGCGCGTGCAGGAAGCGCTCCTCGCTCAGCCAGCGGCGGCGCTCGACCAGCTCGCGGTGCATGATGGCTATCTGTCCCGCGGGCCCGCCGAACGAAATCCAGCCGAGCTTGACCCAGAAGCGCAGCGCCTCCGAGAAGGGGACGCGGCGGCCCGCACGCGCCTCACCCGTCATGCCGCTCCAGCGCCTCGACCGCGAGGGTGTGGAAGCGGCGGCGGACGCCGTTGATGTTGACGAAGGGCAGCCGGCGCGCGTGCGTGCGGTTGGTCAGAAGGATGAAGACGCGCTCGGCCGTCGGGTCGACCCAGCAGCTCGTGCCGGTGAAGCCGAGGTGGCCGAAGCTCTCGGGCGGGAGCCGCGGGCCTGCGGTCGACTCGGGCGTCGCCGCGAGCTGCCATGCGAAAGAACGCGCCTCGTTCAAGCCCTCGGTCATGTTCGTGCGGAAGAGCGCGCAGGTCTCGGGCTTGAAGAGGGCGGACGTG
>DASVSK010000712.1:0-7270 GCA_036388135.1 Pyrinomonadaceae bacterium
ACGCCGGGCAGGTGTGCCAGCGCCGCCCGCACCTCTTCGCCGCGGTGCCCCACGACGACCGACACCTCCGCGACCCCGGCCCCGCGCAAGGCGGCGACGCACGCCTCCACGACGCTCACGCCCCCGAACGGCAGCAGCGGCTTGAAAGCCCCCATCCGCCGCGAACGCCCCGCGGCGAGGAGAATGGCTGCGATTTCGTTCAAGGGAAAAAGAGTAGACGGTAGTCAGTAGACAGTAGACAGTAGACAGTAGTCAGTAGAAAAACTTACTTATGGCGAATCGTCCGGGTTTCAGAGTCAACGGCCGCAGCGCGGAGCGCTACTGACTATTGACTACTGACTACTGACTACTTCCTTCCGCCAGCTCACGGAGGGCGCGCAGGACGAAGGGGCGCGCCATCTGCTTGCGGTAGTTCATCAGGTGGTCTGTGTTGTCGAGCGGGCGGGCGCGCAGGTAGCAGGCTTCGGCCGCCGCGCGCATGCTCTCTTCGCCGAGCGGGGAACCGGCGAGCGCGACGCCCGCGGCCTCGACTTCGAGCGGAGCAGGCGAGATGCCGCCGAGGACGACCCGCGCCCGCGTCACCGTCCCGTCTCCCTCCGCGTCGAGCCGCGCGGCGACGCCGAGCACGGGGAAGTCGAACGCACCGCGCCGCCTGAGCTTCTTGTAGACGGCGCGCCAGCCCGCGGCGGGCGGCAGATGTATCTCGGCCAGCAGCTCGTCGGGGCGCTTGTGCAGGTAGTCGATGCCGTCGTCGTTGTAGAAGCCGCGCGCCTCGACCAGGCGGTCGCCCACGGTCGAGACGAGCCGCAGGCGCGCGCCTATCGCCACCATCAGCGGCACCAAATCCGAAGACTGCACGGCCCAACACTTCGAGCTGCCCGGCGCGACCCAGCAGACGTCGCCGTCCTTCTTCATGCAGAAGTTGACGCCCTTGCGCCACTCGTAGTTCTGGTCGTAGTAGTTGCAGCGCGTGTCGAGCAGGAGGTTGCCGCCGACCGTCCCCATGTTCCTGAGCGTCGGCGTCGAGATGAGCCGCGCCGCCCGCGCCACCGAAGGGTAGTCGCGGTTGACGACCGGGTGCTCGACGATCTCCGTCAGGGAGACGCCCGCGCCGATCCGCAACCCCTCGCGCCCGTCGCCCTCGATGCGCCGCAGCTCGGGGACGCGCCCCACGGAGATGACCGTCCGCGGCGTCTGCTGCCGCCGCTTCATGTTCGGGTACAGGTCGGTCCCGCCCGCGACGAACTGCCCCGACGGCCCCGCCTCGCCCATCGTCTTCGGCGCGAGGTAGGCGAATTTAGGAAGTCTCATCATAACGGCTTAACTCAACCCTTCTGCTCTTACGAATGCACGGCCACGCGCGGCATCTCCCGGCCGTCGCCGCCCTCGGCGGGCGTCAAGACCTTGAGCGGGTCGGGCCAGGCGGGGGAGGGGACGCGCGCGGGGCCGTGCCGCGGGTCTTTGCCCTGGCGCTTGGCGCGGAGCGCGGCGAGGACCTTCTCGGGGGTGATGGGCACCTCGTCGATGCGGACGCCGACGGCGTCGTAGACGGCGTTGGCGACGGCCGGCATGATGGGGAGCAGCGGGCCTTGCCCCACCTCTTTAGCGCCGAAGGGGCCGTTGGGGTCGGCGTCCTCGACGAGGTAGGTGAAGACGTCGCACATCTCCATCGTCGTCGGGCTCTTGTATTCGAGCAGGGAGGGGAACTTGTGGACGACGTTGCGGTTCTCGCGGTAGACCATCTCCTCCATCAGCGCCTCGCCCAGACCCATGTAGACCGAGCCCTCGACCTGCCCCATGACGAGCATCGGGTTGATCGACTTGCCGATGTCGTGCGCGACCCAGACGCGCGGGACGGTGACGAGCCCCGTGTCGACGTCGACCTCGACCTCCGCGACCGCCGCCGAGTAGCTGTAGGCGGGCGAGGGGCCGACGCCCGCGCCCTTGAACCTGCCCGGCGCGCGCGGCGGGACGTAGGAGCCGACCGTGCCGATGGTGCCGAACTTCTGCTCGGCGGCCACGACCGCCTCGGCGAACGTCATCCCGACTTCCGGGTTCTCGACGTCGAAGACGCGGCGCTCGGCGAAAGAGATGTTGTCGGCGGGCACCGAGAGCTTCTCCGCGGCGGCCGACGCCAGCAGCTCGCGCGCGCGCTCGGCCGCCTGGATGGCGGCGTTGCCGGTCATCAGGGTGACGCGGCTCGAATAGCTGCCGAGGTCGACGGGGGTCAGGTCGGTGTCGGCGGTGACGACGCGGATGTCGAAGGGGTCGATGCCGAGGATTTCGGCGACGACGTAGGCGAGCACGGAGTCAGACCCCTGCCCGATGTCGGTCGAGCCGCACTGGACGCAGACGCCGCCCTGACGGTCGAGCCGGAGCTGCACGCCCGAGTGCGGCATGCTGTTCCAGTAGATGGGCAGACCCGCGCCGCAGATGTAAGAGCTGCACGCGAGCCCGAAGCCGCGCCCCTCGGGCGACTTGCGGAACTTGTCCTTCCAGCCGGAGCCCTCGACGACCTTCTCGATGCACTTGCCCAGACCCATCGAGCCGACGCGCAGGTAGTTGGCGGTGACGGTGTCGGGCTTGACGAGGTGCCTGAGACGCATCTCGGCCGGGTCGAGCTTCAGCTCCTCCGCGATTTTGTCCAACTGGACTTCGAGGGCGAAGCGCGGCTGCGGCGTGCCGTGCCCGCGCTTCGGGCCGCAGGGCGGCTTGTTCGTGAAGGCGCGCAGGCCCCGGAAGCGGTAGCGCGGCACGTCGTAGGTGACGGTCTGGAGCGCGCCGGTGTAGAAGGTCGAGGCCACGCCGTAGGAGCCGTAAGCGCCGCCGTCGAGGAACGACTGGAAGTCGAGCGCGGTGATGGAGCCGTCGGCGCGGACGCCGATGCGGCTGCGCATCAGAACCGGGTGTCGGCCGCGGTGGCAGTAGAAGACCTCCTCGCGCGTGAGCGTCACCTTCACCGGGCGCTTCGTGCGGCGCGAAAGCTCGCAGACGGCTATCTCGTGGTTGAAGGGGTCGGACTTGCCGCCGAAGCCGCCGCCGTTGGGCGTGGCGATGACGCGGACGTGCGCGGCCGGCATCCGCAAAGTTTTTGCCAGCGCGCGGTGGACGTAGTGCGGCGTCTGCGTCGAGGACCAGAGCGTGAGCTTTTCGTCGGCGTCGAAGTGCGCGACGGCCGCGTGCTGCTCCATGGGCAGGTGCGTGTTGCCCTCGTAGAAGAAGGTGTCCTCGCGGACGAGGTCGGCCTCGCGGAAGCCCTCGTCCATGTCGCCGAATTCGAGGTGGACGCTCTTGTGGACGTTGTTGTAGTCGCCGTAGTCGTGTATGCGCGGCTCGCTGGTCTCGACCGCCTCGTCGATTGAGGCGACGGCG
Organism: Pyrinomonadaceae bacterium; assembly: GCA_036388135.1. Taxonomy (GTDB): domain Bacteria; phylum Acidobacteriota; class Blastocatellia; order Pyrinomonadales; family Pyrinomonadaceae; genus QHXN01. The sequence continues at coordinate 3,373 of DASVSK010000712.1, forward strand.
GCCAGCGGCTCGTACTCGACTTCGATGAGGTTCATCGCGTCGAACGCGGTGTCCTCGTCGACGGCGGCGACGGCGGCGACGGGGTCGCCGATGAAGCGCACCTTCTCGACGCAGAGGGCCGTCTCGTCCTGGCTCACGGGCAGGATGCCGTAGGGGACGGGCAGGTCTTTCCCGGTGATGACGGCGTAGACGCCGGGCAGCGCCAGAGCCTTCGACACGTCTATCGACTTGATGAGCGCGTGCGGGACGTGCGCGCGCAGGATTTTGCAGTAGAGCATCCGCGGCAGGCTGATGTCGTCGGCGAACTTGGTCGCGCCGACGCACTTCGAGCGCGCGTCCACCTTGCGGAAGGGCTTGCCGACGACCTTGAAGTCCTTCGCCGCCCCCGCGCCGTTAGCCTTCGCGCCGCCGCCGTTCGACCCGGCGCGCCCCTTGCCGTTCCCCGCGTGACCGTTATTCGTAGCCATAGACACTCTCTCGCGGCAGCTCCGCCTCCTCGCCCCGCATGCGCGCGGCGGCCAGCTCGACCGCCTCGTAGATTTTGATGTAGCCGGTGCAGCGGCAGAGGTTGCCGCTCAGCGCCTCCCTGATCTCGTCGCGCGAGGGGCTCGCGTTCTGCGCGAGCAGCTCCTTGGCGACGAGGAGGAAGCCGGGCGTGCAGTAGCCGCACTGCGCCGCGCCCGTGTCGGCGAAGGTCTGCTGCAAGGGGTGGAGCCCCGACTCGTCCGCCATCCCCTCGATCGTCTCGACGCGTCGGCCCTCCGCCTCAAGGCCGAGCACGAGGCATGAGAGGACGGAGCGCCCGTCGACGAGCACGGCGCACGTCCCGCACTCGCCCAGCTCGCAGCCGTGCTTGGTGCCGGTCAGGATGAGGTCTTCGCGCAGCACCTCAAGCAGGGTCTTGTGCGGCGCGAAGGCGACCTCCGTCTCCTCGCCGTTCAGGGTGAACTGTACGTGTGATTTCTGTCTGGTCGTCATTTGTTCGAGCCGGGAGCCGCCGGCCGGGCGGAGAAATTACTTTGCGGCCTCAAAGGGCGGGGAGAAGCGCCACTTCGCAAAAAAAAACATGATAGCAGTTCCGCCTTTTTGATGCGAAGAAGGGGCGGCGCGTGCGGCGCGGGGCGGGCGGCGGTCGGGGGGCGAAAACGTACTCGACGGTGGTGATTTGCGTGACGGCGCGGCCGCCGGGCCGCGCGGGCTCGAACCTGACGCGGCGGGCGGCCTCGACGGCCTTTGAAGTCAGGCCGTCGGGAAGCTCCGCTCCGCGGAGATGACCTCTACCGCGGAGTCATAAGATAAGGTCGGCGCGGCCCCGCCGGTCGAACGGGGCCGCGGGCGACGTTTACTTCCTTCCGGGGCGGCCGCCGATGACGGCCTGAAGCTTGGCGGCGCGCGCGGGGTCGAGCCGGCGCAGGGCGTTGTACTCGTCCTGCGCGCCCTTGCGGTTGCCGGTGGCAAAGTAGGCGACGCCGAGGTTGTAGCGCGCCTGCGCGAAGTTGGGGCGGACGTTAATGGCCTGCTGGAACGCCTTGACGGCCGGCGCGTCCTGCTCCAGCCGGAGGTAGGCGTTGCCCATCAGGTAGAGGTCGTCGGGGTCGAGCGTGCGCCCCGGCTGGTTGTAGGCGCGGATGGCCGCCGCATAAGAGGCGCGCGCCTCCTCCGCGCGCCCCAGCTTCTCCTGCGCCGTCGCGACGTTGTAGTGCGCCCAGCCCTCGTCGGCCGGCTCGCGCCTGCGTTGCAGGGCGACCTGCGCGGCCTGCAACGCCTCCTGGTGCTGGCCGAGCTGGTTGAGGACGTAGGCGAGCAGGTTCTGCGTGCCGGGGTCGTCGGGCTTGACGCGCGCGACGGTGCGCGCCTCGGCGAGCGCCTCCTTCGGCTTGTCCTCGCGGACGAGGATGAAGCCGAGGACGTGGTGCGGCCAGTAGTTGTCGGGCTCAAGGCGCAGCGCCTCGCGCACGGCGCGCGCGCCCCCCTGCATGTCGCCGGTGGTGGCGAGCGCCGCGCCGAGCATCGTCTGCACCGCGGCGTTGCGGGGCGCGCGGCGCGCGGCCTCCTGCGCCGTCTCGACCAGCTTCGGGTACTGCCCGCGCGAGTAGTAGAGCACGCACCGGCCGAGCAGGACGTCGGGGTTGTCCGGGCTGATGGTGGCGGCGCGCGCGAAGGCGTCCTCGGCCTCGCGGTAGCGCGACAGGCGCGTGTAGGCGTTCCCCAGCCCGACGAGCACCACGTGCGACTGCGGGTCGAGGCGGAGCGCGGCGTTGAAGGCGGCGACCGCCTCCTCCGTGCGGTAGAGCCCGAGGTAGGCGTAGCCCAACCCGAACTGCGTGAAGAACTGGTTGGGGTCGGCCGCGCGCAGCGCCGCGAGCCCCTCCTCGGGGCGGTCGTTGGCGACGTAGGCGTTGCCCAGAATCATCTGCCCGGTCGCGTTCTTCGGGTCGAGCCGCGCGGCCTGCTCAAGAGGCGCGACGGCCTCCTTCACCCGGTTCTGCTTCATGAGCAGGAGGCCGGCGGAGAGGTTCGCGTCCTGCGCGAACTGCGGGTCGGAGGCGGCGCGGCGCAGCGAGTCGAGCGCCTTGTCGTCGTCGCGCCCGGACTGCTGGTACGCCTTGCCGAGGAAGTAATGGCCGTTCGGCCCGATGTCGCCGAGCGGGACGGCCAGCTCAAGCGCGTCGGCCGCCTCCTTGTAGCGCCCGAGCGCGAACTGGATGGCCCCAGTGTTGACGAGCGCCTCGCGCGCGCGCGGGTTCGGCTGCGCCGCGATGACGTTGGAGAAGGCGGCGAGCGCCTCCGACGTCTGTTTGAGGTTCATGTAGGCGACGCCGAGCCCGTAGTTGGCCTCGACGTGGCGCGCGTCGGCGCGCACGGCCTTCTGGTAGCTCTCGGCGGCGCGCTTCCAGTCCTTCCTGCCCAGGTACTCCGCGCCCTTCTGCGCCTGTTTGTCGGCCTCGGCGGCCTTCTGGACGAGAGCCGCCCGCGCGGGCGCGTGGAAGAGGAAGGCGGCCAGCATGAGCATGCCGGCCGCCGCGTAGGTCGTGGTTTTTTTCATCGCTTCGGTTTTAAGAGACGGAAGCACGCCGGCCGGGTCAGTAGCCCGAGATGAGGCGGATGATGAGCTGCGCCTCGGCCTTGTTCCGCGTGTTGGGCGCGAAGTTGAAGTTGTCGCGCCCGTTTATCTTCTGCGCCGGCTTGATGTGGAAAGCGCCGTACTGCGCGCCGACCCAGGTGTTGGTCTTGGCCTCCTTGATGTTCGAGTCCTCGGCGTCGAAGGTGTCGCGGCCGTCGTTGGCCTTGAAGCTCACGCCCGTCTTGGTGACGAAGAAGGAGCCCTCGCAGTAGGAGTTAAAGCTGCCGTCGTGGTCGTGGTAGACGTGGAAGGCGGCCGCGCCCCCGCGCTCGATGGCGGCGCGCATCGCCTGCTCGGCGGTCGAGACGTTCTGGCTGTAGTAGAGCGCGACGGTGCCGAGGATGGAGAAGGCCGTCGGCTGCTGCGGGTCGAGCTGCGCGGCCTGCTGCGCGAAGCGTATTGCGCCGGGGAAGTCGCTCGTGGCGGCGGCCGAGTTGGCGCGGTCGATGAGGTCGTCGTAGTCGGGGGCGTTGTTGGCGGCCGCCGCGTTGCCGGCGGCGAAGGGCGAGTCTTCGCGCGCGCTGCCCGACGACGCCTCGGACGTCGACTTCTCCGTGATGGCCCCGACGAGCGAGCGGTTGCCGCCCGCGGCCGTGATTTCGCGCGCGACCTCGGGCGTCACCTGGAAGCTGACGCCGCGCTTCTCGACGAACTGCTCGACGCGCGCCGCGGCGATGCCGCCCTGGAGCATGGTGACGATCTCGCTCTTCGAGAGCGGCGCGCCGTCGGGGACGTTCGCGGCCGAGGCCGCCGGGCCCGACGGGCGCGGCGGCG
>DASVSK010000713.1:0-2980 GCA_036388135.1 Pyrinomonadaceae bacterium
GCGCGCGCGGGCCGCGCCGCGGGCGCTGACGGCGCGGCTCCCGCCTTCGGCGCTTGCCCCGCGGCGGTGACGCGCGGCGTCGGGGAGGGCTGCGCCCGAGGTCTTGCCGTCCCGGGCGTCGGCGTCGGCGCGCCCTGCGCGCGCGCGGGCGGCGGCGCGGCCAGGAGCGAGGGCGCGCCGAAGAGTGTGAGCGCGGCGAAGAGTCGGAGCGCGGCCGGGGTCTTGCGCGGGGCTTTCAAGGTGTGGCTCCTCTTTCACTGCTTGTTAAGGTCGACGACGGGCGTGACGCGCGTCTCGCCGCCGCCGACGAGCGAGACGCTGAGCGGCTCGCTCCGGTGCGCGCGCCCCGTGTTGAAGAGGCGCACGGTGACTTCGTACTCGCCCGCCGGGAGCCCTTCGACGCGGAAGTAGCCGCGCGCGTCCACCTCGACCGTGCGCCCGACTTCGCCCGCCCCCCCCGCGCCCCCGACGCGCCGCACCTGCGCGATGGCGCGCGCGCCCGGCGGCGGCGCTCCGTTGACGTAGGAGGTCTGACCCGTGATGACCGCGTTCCCGTAGGCGAGGACGATGCGGACGCCGGTGACCTGCGCCCCCTCGGCGACCTCGAAGCCGCCGGCGACGTTCGCGCCGCCCAGCTCGACGCGCGAGAGGAGGAGCCCCGTCGTCCCTTCGCCCGCGTGGCCGAGGCGCAGCTTGCCGGGGCGCAGCCCGCCCATCCGGAAGCTGCCGTCCGGGTTGACCGGGGTCGGGCGCTGCGAGAAGGGCGGCGAGGACTGGCCGCGCGATTCGAGCCAGCCGTAGACGCGCACCTGCGAGAGCAGCCGCGCGGCCGCCGCGCGGTCGCCCGCGCCCTCGATGACGACGACGCCCGAGACGCTCGCGCCGCGCCTGACCCTGACGACGAGCCCCGTCACGTCCGCGTCCACGACCTCGAACATCGCGGGCTCGGTGTAGAACTCCGCGACCTCCTGCCCCGGCATGTTGAAGAGCGTGTAGCGGCCGGGCGCGAGCCCGTCGGCGTGGAACTCGCCGAGCGCGTTCGACGCCTGCCCACTCCCGAAAGCGCCCACGCGCCGCCCCGCGGCGTCGACCGTGCCGTAGCCGTAGGTGAGGTTCGGGACGGGCTGCCCCGTCTCGACGCTGACGAAGCGCCCCGAGGCTTTGAAGGTCTTGAGCGGCCTGCCGACCGTGATGTCGACGTCCTCGGCCTCGCCGCCCGCCTTGACCTCGACGACGCGCGCCTGCGCCTGCTCGGTCGCGTCCGGGTGGTAGGTGCGGCGGAAGATTCTGCGGCGGCCGAAGCTGACCGCGCCCGCCTCCTCGCCCCCCTGGCCGACGCTGACGCGGTAGCGGCCGGGCGTCAGGCCGTAGATGCGGTAGACGCCGCGGTCGTCCGTCATCTGGTCGCGCATGTCGACGGCGCTGCGCATGGGCCGGGGCTGCTCGGTCGCCTCGAAGGGCGTGACGGTGACGGCCTCGGCGACGACGGGGTTGCCGTCGCCGTCGGTGACGCGCCCCGTGATGACGCCGCCGCGCTCGACGCGGAAGTCGATGTCTTTAATCTCCTCGCCCGCCAGCAGCGTGAGCGGCCGCCCCGGCGGGAAGTCGCTGAAGGCCCCCTGCACGACGAAGGCGGGCGCGTACGGCGTGATCTGGTAGCGGCCGGGCGCGACGTTCGTGATGAGGAAGCGCCCCTCGGCGTCGGTGCGGGTGCGCGCGGCCGCGCGGAAGCGCTGCGACGGGTTGTTCGAGAGGAGGGCCACCGTGACGCCCGCCACGCCGCGCTCGCCGTCGGTGACGCGCCCCGAGACCGAGGCGGGGGCCTCCCTCTGCGCCAGCGCCGCGGGCGCGGGCGAGAGCGAGAGCGCGAAGAGGAGCGCGGCCAGCGGGGCGAGCGCGGCGCGCGACGCCGCCTGCCTGAGCTTGAGCGTTGGAGGTTTCGACATCTCTTGATTGTCCTTACCGGCGTGCGGCCGTGAGGCCGTCGGGGACGGCGGCCGTGAGGCCGTCACCGTGATTAAACGCGCTGGGGCGACCGCGGTTTCGTAACCCTGTCCGCCGACGCGCCAGAAGCCTACAACCTGCGCGGCGGCGCGCGCAAGCCCGCCCGCGGGGAAGTAAAAAGGCAGAAGTAAAAAGGCAAAAGTGAAGAGGGGCGGGCGGGAAGTTGAATAAAAGCCCCGCGCGCGACCGGCGCGCCCAGACTTTTGCCTTTTGCCTTCCCATCGGCGGCTCTTTATAATCCGCCGCTGACTCGGCCGACTCGGCTCTCCCGGCGACACTCCCGGACGCACAGACGTAGAACGAAGGGGCTCAAGATGAAACGGCTCACCCTGCCGCTGGCGCTCGCGCTGGCGACCTTCATCGCGACGAATATTCCGACTATGGCACAGACGCAGACGAACGACACCGCCGCCGCCGCCGCGACGCCGCCCGCGCCGCCGGTCGCCAGGAAGGTGCCGCGCACCATCGAAGTCCACGGCACGAAGCTCTCGGACGACTACTTCTGGATGCGCGACAAGAAGAACCCCGAGGTCATCTCCTACCTTGAGGCCGAGAACGCCTACACGGCCGCGATGACGAAGGAGACGGCCGCGCTCCAGGAGCGGCTCTACAAGGAGATGCTCTCGCGCATCAAGGAGACCGACACGAACGTCCCCTACCCGCTGCGCGGCTACCTCTACTACACGCGCACCGAGCAGGGCAGGCAGTACCCGGTCTTCGCGCGCCGCAAGGGGACGATGGAAGCGCCCGAGCAGTTGCTCCTCGACCTCAACGAGATGGCGAAGGGGCACACCTTCATGTCGGTCGGCGAGTTCGACGTCACCTCGGACTCCGACCGGCTCGCCTACTCGACCGACACGACCGGCTTCCGCGAGTACACGCTCTACGTCAAAGACCTCCGCACCGGCGAGACGGCGAAGGTCGCCGAGCGCGTGTCGAGCGCGGCGTGGGCGGCGGACGACAGGACGCTCTTCTA
>DASVSK010000714.1:0-4573 GCA_036388135.1 Pyrinomonadaceae bacterium
GAACGTGGTGCGTCGAGACCTGGAAAGGGTGGGAGGTAAGTCTTCCTAACGTGTGTAGGGGTTTAATGGGTGCGAGGTTGGCGTTGCTGTTTGAGGGCGGGATGGTGTCGGGTGGGGGGGATGGAGGTTGCAGGCGCGGGAATAGGGTTCTGAGGTTAGAGTAAGAAATTCCAAATATTTTGAATGCCGTTCTCATGCGTGCGTATGGCGTGCGCGCGCGTGAGAACGGCGTTCTCGCGTGTGCGCACGTTATGTGCATGGGTGCGTATGTTATGCGCGTGTGAGCGAATGGTGTGCTCATGCGTGCGCATAATGTGCGCGCGCGTGAGCATGATGTTCGCGTCTGTGGGGTTGAATTTTGGCGTGTGATAGTGGGGTTGTTGGGTGGGTGAAAATTGTTGTTGCCGGGGAGTGGGTTGGTGGGTATGATGCGGGCGAACCTCACGGCTCTTTTCTTTTTCTCACGAAAGGAAACGACAGGATGGCTAACCAGTCGAGGCGTATAAAGCCCGAGTTGCTTGACGCGGACGAGAGCGGGTTCGTCGCGTTGCAGGCGATGTCGGCGTATGCGCCGTCGAATCAGGCGTATACGTTGGCGGCGATCACGGCGGCGCACGAGGCGTTGGAGAGCGTGCGGGTGGCGGAGACGCAGGCGGAGGCGGCGTACGCGGCGGCGCGCGACAACGCGGTGGCGCGGGAGTGGGAGTTCCACAACCTGATTCTGGGGGCGAAGGATCAGGTGACGGCGCAGTTCGGTCGGGACTCGAACGAGGTGCAGGCGCTCGGGCTGAAGAAGGCTTCGGAGCGGAAGGTGCCGCAGCGCAGGTTGAAGCCGGAGGCGCAAGGCTGAGCGGGCGGCGCGTGGCGGCGCGTCCTCACGGGGCACGGTAAAGGGGCGGATTCGCCGCGAGTGAGAGCCTCTCACGCTCCACGGCGGCACCCGTCTCCCCGAGGTCGGGGGCTTGGGCTTCCGCCGCGCGCCCGACCCGCCGCCTTACCGAAGGACGGCGCAAGTATTCCACGGGGAGTCTCACAACAAAGTCCATTCCGGTCCGAGACAGAAAATAGGGATGCGTGGGCAGCGCGTCCCTATCGCACGCCTGACCTCACGCGGGCAGTGCCGAGAGGCCGCGCGCTCCTCAAGCGCGCGGCCTTTACGTTTACGGCGGGTGTCAAAGCTCGCTTCAAGACCTCCGCGGCGACAGCCCTTCATGCAGCACGGCGTGAGTGCCCTCTCTTCGGAGGACAAGTCCACGCCCGCGGGCGCGGGCGGCGCGGCGCACGCCTTCGCCGCCGCTGACGGGCGGAGCGCGCAGGGTGTAAAATGCGTGCGTAGAGGCTCTCTTACATTTATGAAGGATGGGGACTCCCATGGCTAAGGAAGCGACGGAGGCGAAGGCGGCGGGGATGCGGGTCGAGTCGGACTCGATGGGCGAGGTGGAGGTGCGCGCGGACAGGTACTGGGGGGCGCAGACCGAGCGCTCGCTCCACCACTTCGACATCGGGTTCGACGTGATGCCCCGGGAGATGGTGCGCGCGCTGGGGGTTCTGAAGAAGGCCGCGGCGCTGGTGAATGAGGAGCTGGGGAAGCTCCCCGCGGACAGGGCGCGCCTCATCGCGCGGGCGGCCGACGAGGTGATCGAGGGGCGGCTCGACGAGCACTTCCCCCTGCGCGTGTGGCAGACCGGGTCGGGGACGCAGACGAACATGAACGCGAACGAGGTCATCTCGAACCGCGCGATTGAGATGGCGGGCGGCGTGCTGGGGAGCAAGAAGCCCGTCCACCCGAACGACGACGTCAACATGTCGCAGTCTTCGAACGACACCTTCCCCACGGCCATGCACATCGCCGCCGCCGAGCAGATGGGGAAGCTGATACCCGAGGTGAGGCGGCTGCGCAACGCCATCGACGCGAAGGCGAGGGAGTTCTGCGACGTCGTCAAGATAGGCCGCACCCACTTGCAGGACGCGACGCCGCTGACCGTCGGGCAGGAGTTCGGCGGGTGGGCCTCGCTGTTAGAGCGTGACGTCGAGCGCCTCGAAGCCGTGCTGCCCGGGCTCTACGACCTCGCCATCGGCGGGACGGCCGTCGGCACCGGGCTCAACTCGCACCCGGAGTTCGCCGAAAGGGCCGCGGCGAAGATAGCCGAGCTGACGGGGCTGCCGTTCAAGCCGCACCCGAACAAGTTCGCGGCGCTCTCGGCGCACGACGAGATTGTCTTCGCGAGCGGCGCTTTGAAGACGCTCGCCGCCTCGCTGATGAAGATAGCGAACGACATCCGCTGGCTCGGCTCGGGGCCGCGCGCGGGGATAGGCGAGCTGGTGCTGCCGGAGAACGAGCCGGGGTCGTCCATCATGCCGGGGAAGGTCAACCCGACGCAGTCGGAGGCGATGACGATGGTCGCCGTGCAGGTGATGGGCAACGACGCCGCCATCGGGTTCGCGGGCTCGCAGGGCAACTTCGAGCTGAACGTCTTCAACCCCGTGATGATTCACAACCTGCTCCACTCGATACGCCTGCTCAAGGACGCCTGCCGCGGCTTCGTCGACTTCTGCGTCGAGGGGCTGGAGCTGAACCGCGCGCGCATCGAAGAGAACCTGCGGCAGTCGCTCATGCTCGTCACCGCCCTCAACCCGCACATCGGCTACGACAACGCCGCGAAGATAGCCAAGAACGCGCACAAGAAGGGCACCACCCTGCGCGAGTCGGCCGTCGAGCTGGGGCTCCTCACCGCCGAGCAGTTCGACGAGTACGTCAAGCCCGAGGAGATGACCCACCCGTAATTCACACGGACGGGCGGGATGGACGGGATGAGAGTTTGACGGCTCAAACTCTTAAACCCGCCCCCCGTCCGTCCGTGTGAACTCTTCCTTCCGCGGCCCGAACCCTTTGCTACAAGCCGAGGCGGCTACAAACTCTCAAGACGCTGCCCGCATCTAAATATCGACCCGTGAGAGCGCGCGGCGGCGCTTGCGGGTCTTTGCGCGAAGGCTTATATTTCGCGTTTCGCGCGGGCGGCGGCAGTGCCGCCCGTGCGGCGACTGAAACAAAGAGGGACGCAGATGAACACGGCTGTCGAGGCTCTGGAAGTAAGGGATTTGACGCACGCGCCCGCGCTCGAAGACTACTTCGGGCTCTCGGAGGCCGAGCTGTACGAGCGCGTCGAGGCGGCGCGGCGCACGCTGGGCCCGCGCCTCGTCATCCTCGGCCACCACTACCAGCGCGACGACGTCATCTGCCACGCCGACTACACCGGCGACTCCTTCAAGCTCTCGAAGCTCGCGGCCGAGCGCCCCGAGGCTGACTTCGTCGTCTTCTGCGGCGTCCACTTCATGGCCGAGTCGGCCGACGTCCTCAAGCCCGGCGACCAGAAGGTCATCCTGCCGGACCTCGGCGCGGGCTGCTCGATGGCCGACATGGCGACGGCCGAGCAGGTCGAGGACGCCTGGGAGCAGCTCGGCGCGCTGGGGTTGCTCGGCGAGTCGAAGATAGTGCCCGTCACCTACATGAACTCGTCGGCCGCCATCAAAGCCTTCTGCGGCGAGCACGGCGGCGTCGTCTGCACCTCTTCGAACGCCGTCCCGCTCTTCGACAAGTATCTGAAGGAGGCCGACAAGCTCTTCTTCTTCCCCGACCAGCACCTCGGCCGCAACACCGGCGTCAAGTTCGGCATCCCCTTGGACGAGATGGCGCTGTGGGACCCGAACAAGGAGCTGGGCGGCAACACGCCTGAGCAGTTGCGCAGGGCGCGGCTCATCCTGTGGAAGGGTCACTGCTCCGTCCACGGGCGCTTCCGGCCGTGGCACGTCGACGCGGTGCGGAAGGAGACGCCGGGCATCAGGGTGCTCGTCCACCCCGAGTGCGAGCGCGAGGTCGTCGAGAAGAGCGACCTCAACGGCTCGACCGAGTTCATCATCAAGGCCATCGAGGAGTCGCCCGCGGGGACGGCGTGGGCGGTCGGCACCGAGGTCAACCTCGTCAGCCGGCTGGCGAAGCAGCACCCGGACAAGGACATCCGCCTGCTCGCGCCCGACCTCTGCATGTGCGCGACGATGTACCGCATCGCGCCGCAGAACCTCGCCTGGGTGCTCGAATCGCTCGTACGGGGGCGCGTCGTCAACCAGATAACCGTGGACGAGGAGACGGCCCGCTGGGCGCGCGTCGCCCTCGACCGAATGCTCGCGATCAAGTAAACGGTGAATGGCGAATGGTGAATGGAAGGCCGTCCCTGTCCATCTATCATTCGCCATTCGCCATTCACCAAACTATGGCTGACCCGAACGACCGCGTGCCCGAGAACGTGCAGGGCACTTACTACGTGGACACGAACTGCATCGACTGCGACGTGTGCCGCGACACCTCACCCGACAACTTCACGCGCGCCGACGCGGGCGGCTACTCCTTCGTCTTCAAACAGCCCCTGTCCGAAGCCGAGCGCGCCCTCTGCGAGGAGGCGCTCCTGGCCTGCCCCGTCGAGGCCATCGGCAACGACGGCGAATGACGAGGGCGTGAGCCGTAAATCGTAAACCGTAAATCGTAAACCGTGACAAGAAGGAGCGTGCCTCTCTTCTT
>DASVSK010000715.1:0-6213 GCA_036388135.1 Pyrinomonadaceae bacterium
CGCATCAGCCGGCGCACCTCGTCCGTCGTGCGCGCGCCCGAGACGTAGGGCAGAAGCTCCGCACGAATCGCCTGCCAGTCCGCGCCGTGGTACTTCGGGTCGTAGAAGTTGTCGCGCATGTACTCCCAGCCCTGCTCGAAGACCTCCATCTTCTCGCGCGCGAAGTCGACGTCCATCTCGGCCGCGACCGAGAGGGCGCGCGGCGGCTGGCGCTGGTCGAGCGGCGCGACGTTGATGCGGCCGTTCTCGACGTAGAAGACCTGCTGGCTGTCGGGCGAGAACTGCGCGTCGGTCTTGAACCCCTGGGTCGAGGTGAGCTGGCGCGTGACCGCGGGCTCGCGCTGCGGCTCGTCGAGCGGGTAGAGGTAGAGGTTCGTCTGCCCGACCGCGCCCGCCACCATCAGCACGAACTTCCCGTCGGGGCTGATGGTCTGGTAGTAGACGTCGACGCCGACCGGCAGCAGGCTCAGGCGTCGTCGGACGCCCTCGAAGACGACCTCGACGGGCCTCTTCTCGGCGGCCGCCTGCGCGCCCCGCGCCGCGCCGCCCTGCTGCGCCGGCGTCGCCGGAGTGCCCGGCGTCTGCGCGGGCGTCGGGGCGGTGCCCGGCTCGGCAGGCGTCGGAGTCGGAGTCGGAGTCTGCGCCGGGGTGTTGGGCGGCGTCTGCGTCGGGGATGAGGGGCTCTGCGGGTTGTTCTCCTGGCGGCGGAGCGCGGGCGAGACGTTCTTCGGCGTCTCCTCCTTGAAGAGGTCGCGGAACTGGTCTTCGCGGAAGCGCGGCGTGCGCGGCACGAGGTCTACGCGCGCGAGCTGCCCCGACTCGCTCCGCTGCCCCGTGTCGAAGAGGATGAAGGTTCCGTCCGGGCTCCACGAGACGGTGTTGCTCCCGCCGTTGGCGAGGAAGCTGACGGGCCGCGCCTTGCCGTCGCCCTCGACCGCGGCGACGTAGACGTTTCGGAAGAGCTTCTGCCCGACCGGCATGAAGGCGACCCATTTGCCGTCGGGCGAGAAGACGAACGGGCGGTCGGGGTTGAGCGGCGGGCGCTGGAGGCTGCCCGCGGCCACGACGCGCTCCTGCTTCGACTCAAGGTTGAGCGCGCGTATCTCGCGCCCCGCGCGCTGGAAGGCTATCCACTTGCCGTCGGGCGAGAAGCGCGGCGTGTCGTCGCCCTCGGCGGCGGCGGTCAACTGCGTCTCGGAGTTCGTGCCGAAGTCGTAGACGAAGAGGCGGCCCGGCCCCTGCCGCTCGGAGACGTAGGCGAGGCGGCGGCTGTCGGGCGACCAGACGGGCTGCGACTCGGGCGCGGGGGTCGTCGTCACGCGCGACGCGTCGCCGCCGTCGGTGGCCGAGGCCGCGAAGACTTCGCCGCGCGCGACGAAGGCGACCTTCTTGCCGTCGGGCGAGAGCGCAAGGTCCTGAAACTGCTCGGTCTGCCTCACGCGCTCGACGGCGGGCCCGGCCGGCGCGCCGCGCCGCGTGACGCGCACCTCGCTCGCGCGCCCCGAGTCCGTGTCCATCCGCCAGATGCCGTAGCCGCGCTCGAAGACGATGGTGCGCCCGTCGTAAGAGATGCTCGGCCAGAGCACGCGCCCGTCCGTGAACTTCGTCACCTGCGCGGGGCGGCCGCCGCCCGCCAGCGGCAGCTTCCAGATGTTCTCCGCCCCGCCGCGGTCGGACATGAAGTAGAGGCTCCGCCCCCCGTCGCCCCACATCGGCCAGACGTCCTTCACGCCGCCCGCCGTCAGCGTCTCGTAGCCGCCGGTCGAGTGGTCGCGCATCAGCACCAGCACCGACTCGTCTATGTGCGAGCGCCCGTGCCGCCACCACTGCCCGTAGCCGCGTCCGACGAGCGCCAGGCCCCGGCCGTCCGGCGCGGGGGCCGCCGCCCACTCGTTCGCGTAGCGGTCGGCCGAGACCCGCATCGGCGTCCCGCCCGACGCGGCGACGCGGTAGACGTCGTTGCTCGCCCCGACGTCGCGCGAGGTCGAAGAGAAGTAGAGCCAGCGTCCGTCGTGCGACCACGCGTCGAGCTGCTCGGGCGCGTCCTCGAAGGTGAGCCGCCTCAGCTCGCCCGAGGCGAAGTCGAGCGCGTAGACGTCGCCGTTGCCCGTGCGCGTCGAGACGAAGGCGAGCTGGCGGCCGTCGGGCGAGTAGAGCGGGCGCGACTCGGTCGCCGCGTGCGAGACGAGCAGGCGCGCCTCGCCGCCCTCGGCCGGCGCAGTCCACACGTCGCCGCCCGAGACAAACGCTATCTCCCTGCGGTCGGGCGAGATTGCCGGCTCGTAGAAGTACGGGCGCGGCTCGGGCGCGGCGGTCTGCCGGGCCTGCGCCGGCATCACTCTCAGGCCGGAGAAAAGGAGCAGCGCGGCGAGCAGACACACGCTTGGATTCTTGGCGGTGAACATTCTTCCTCCGAAGTTTGGATGAAAGCCGAAGTGTCGGACGGGCGGGATTCAACCCGGCGTCGAATATACGTTCTTCCCGCCGCTTAGTTTAAAGGCGGGGCCGCCCGCGGTCGAGTTAGGGCGAAACGCACTTGCCTCGCGCACGGCGCGGGTGCTACTTATCCTCACGATGTCGGTTCTTCTCATCTTCGTCGACGGCCTAGGCATCGGCACGCGCGGGCCGCACAACCCGCTCCACCTGCTCGGACGAGAGGCCGAGCCGCTCGCCGTCTTCGAGGGCGAGGAGCCGCGGCTCCCCTCGGGCGGTCTGCTCGCGCGCACGGACGCGCGGCTCGGCGTCGAGGGTCGGCCGCAGAGCGCGTCGGGGCAGACCACCATCCTCACAGGCGTCAACGCGCCCGCCGCCCTAGGCTTTCACAAGCAGGGCTTCCCCAACCAACGCATGCGCGAGCTGATCCGCGAGCACTCGCTCTTCCTGCGGCTCGCGCGGCTCGGCGTCGGCCCCAACCTCTTCGCCAACGCCTACGCGCCGCAGTTCTTCGCCAAAAGACCGCGCTGGGTCGCGGCCACGACCGTCGCCGTCGAGGCGGCCGGACTCCCCTTCCGCACGGTCGAAGACCTGAAGGCGGGCCGGGCCGTCTACCACGACTTCTCGAACCGCCCGCTCATCGAGCGCGGCGCGGACGTCCCCGCCCGCACGCCCGAAGAGGCCGCGGGCGTGCTCGCCGACCTCGCCGCACCGCACCGCTTCACGCTCTACGAGCACTTCATCGCCGACCGCGCCGGGCACGACCAGGACTTCGGCGCGGCGCGGACGGTGCTCGGCGAGCTGGCGCGCTTCGTCCGCGCGTTGCTCGCGCGCGTCGACCTCGCGCGCACGAACGTGCTGCTGACGAGCGACCACGGCAACGTCGAAGACCTCTCGACGCGCAACCACACGCTCAACGCAGTCCCCACGCTCGCCTGGGGCCCCGAGCGCGGGCGCGTCGCCGGCCGCGTCCGCACGCTCGCCGACATCGCCCCGACCGTCGTCGACATCCTGACCGCACGAGAGGCCGCAGCTTGAGCAGAGACGAAAAACTCCCCGACGCGCACGGCGCGCGCGAGCCCGAGTTGCGCGGGGCCCCGGTCAACGACCGCCGCGAGGTCTTCGGCTGGATGCTCTACGACTGGGCCAACTCCGCCTTCTACACGACCGTCGTCGGCGCGCTGCTCGGCCCCTACCTGATAGCGCTCGCGCAGGCCGACGTGGGGCGCACGGGCGTCGTCCTCGACCTCGGATTCGTCGGGTCGGTGACGGCGCAGTCCTTCTACCAGCTCTTCGTCGCCGTCGCCGTCGGCTCGCAGGTGCTGCTGCTGCCAATCGTCGGGGCCGTCGCCGACTACTCGAACCTGAAGAAGAGGCTGATGGCCTTCTTCTGCTACGGAGGCGTGGCGGCCACCTGCCTGATGTTCTTCGTGACGGGGAAGCTGTACCTACTCGGCGGCGCTCTCTTCGTCGTGGCTAATCTCTGCTACGGCGGGGCCATCGTCCTGTACAACTCTTTCCTGCCGGAGATAGTGACGGAAGACCGACGCGACCGCGTTTCGAGCCGGGGGTTCGCGTTCGGGTACCTCGGCGGCGGGCTCCTGCTCGCGCTTAACTTTCTTTTCGTCGGCGTCGCGCCGGGGCTGTTAGCCCCCTACGGCTACGCGGAGGGCGAGGCGCGCGGCCTTGCCGTGCGCGTCTCGCTCCTGTCGGCGGGCGTGTGGTGGGGCTTCTTCGCCTTCTTCGCATTCAGGCGGCTGCGGGCGCGCGCGTCGAGGAAGCAGTTGCCGCCCGGCAAGGGCTACCTGCGCGCCGGGTTCGCGCAACTCGCCGGCACCTTCCGCGAGCTGCGGCGGCTGCCGCATACCTTCAAGTACCTGGTCGCCTACCTCCTCTACAACGACGGCATCCAGACCGTCATCGGCTCGGCCTCCGTCTTCATCGCCTCCGAGCTGTTCCCGGGCGGCCTCGACCACCCGGACGCGCCGACCTTCGTCCTCAGCATCTTCCTCTTCGTGCAGTTCATGGGCATCGGCGGGGCGCTGTTTTTCGAGCGCGTCGCGCGCCTGTTGGGGACGAAGCGGGCGATACTCGTCTCGCTCGCCGTCTGGGTGGGGATAGTCGTCTACGCCTTCGGACTTTTCGAGACGAGGGCGCAGGCGTGGGTGCTGGCGGGCTTCATCGCCGTCGTGCTCGGCGGCTCGCAGGCGCTCTCGCGCTCGCTCTTCTCGCAGATGATTCCCGCAGGGCGTGAGGCTTCGTTCTTCGGCATCTACGAGGTGTCCGAGCGCGGCACGTCATGGCTGGGGCCGCTCGTCTTCAGCGTCGTCGTCGCGCGCACGGGCTCTTTCCGCTACGCCCTCCTCTCGCTCATCGTCTTCTTCGTGTCCGGCATGCTGCTCCTCCTCTTCACGGACACCGCCCGCGCCATCCGCGACGCCAGCAACCGCCTCCCGGAAGAGGTAGAGGGCGGATAGTAGACAGTAGTCAGTAGTCAGTAGTCAGTAGAAAAACTTTTCGGCAGGGCCGTCGGCGGGTCACCGACAGCGGCCGCGGCGCGGAGCGCCTACTGGCTACTGACTACTGTCTACTGTCTACTTCTTCATGATGCTGACTTGCGCGCTTTGCGGGGCGAGTCGGCGGCGCGTTCGAGGCAGGCGTGCGAGCAGTAGGTCGCGCCGGCGCGCAGGGAGACGGCGCGCGAGGCAGGCATCCAGGTGCCGCAGGCGGCGCAGCGCAGGAGCCTTTCGTTGGCGGCGGCCTTCCGCTTCTCCTGCGCGGGCAGGTCGGAGGCCCGCGCGCCCGCGCGCACGCGGTTGACCTCGCGCAGCGCGCCGAAGAGGCGGCGCGCGCCGCGGATGTACGGGCGCAGCCGCCAGTAGGCGTATGCGGCCGCCGCCGCGAACAGGATGAGGACGACGATGTACTTCACTGCTCCTCCTTCGCGGCGTTCATCTTCTGTTCGAGCTGCGCGCGCAGGCCCGCCAGCTCCGCGTTCGAGGGGTTCAGCTTCTCAAGCTCGTCCAGCCGCCGCCCCGCCTCCTCAAAGCCGCCGGTCTCGATCAGCGCCGCCGCGAGGCTCTGCACCGTCAACTCCTCCCGCGGGTCGGCCTGGAGCGCGCGCCTGTACTCGCCGATGGCCCGCCGCGGGTCTGAGGGCTTGTCGAAGAAGTAGGTGCGCCCGAGGTTCGTGCGCACCTGCGCGTCGTCGGGCTTCAGAGCCAGCGCGGCCTCGTAGAACTTGCGCGCCTCGCCGAGCGGTTTGGTGTCGCCGCTGCTGCTCGCGATGAGGAAGTGTGCGTCGCCGGCGATCACGGTAGTCCGGTAGTTCTTCGGGTCGAGCGCGTGGGCGCGTTTGAGGATGCGCGCCACGTCGGGCAGTATCCCGGCGTTCCCCTTCTCCCAGGCGTAGAAGTAGAGCGCCTGCCCCACCTTGTGCTGTAGCTCGGCGTCAGAAGGGCTCGCGTCGGCCTGCGTCAGGGCGTTCCTCAACTGCTCGTCGGTGAGCGTCGGGAAAGAGTCCTCGCCGGGCGCGGAGGTCTGCTGCCCGCCGCCCTGCGCCGCCGCCTTAGCGCCGCCCGCGCCCGCGCGCAGGGACGCGACTTCGGCGCGCAGCCTCTCCTGCTCCTCCCGGTTGATACTGTTCGTGAGAAAGAAGCCGGCGAGGAAGCCGATGACCAGGCACGCCGCGCCGATGACGACTGTCCTGCTGCTGAGGGAAGGGTTATCCGGCATCGTTTGAGAACCGCGTGACGGCCGCGAAAGTTTAGCAGAAAGAGT
>DASVSK010000716.1:0-1722 GCA_036388135.1 Pyrinomonadaceae bacterium
AAGGCGGAAGGGTCGGCAGTCTTCACCTCATCCTTCCGCCTCCTGCCTTCCGCCTTCCTTTTACGGTCGGGCTCCTGGCCGACGAAGAAGCGCGCGCAGGCGTCGCGGTTGTCCATGAAGGTCGAGATGACGGGGAGCACCGCCAGCCCTTCGCGCTCGACGGCGCGGACGAGCGCGTCGTAGTGCCCGCGTGTGCCGCTGACGACGTTGGTGCGCATGAGCAGCAGCCCGACCGTCTTCGACGGGTCGAGCGTCTGCGACTTCAGGCGACGCGCGCGCGCGTCGTGCCAGCGGCGGTACTCCTCGAAGCTCTCGAAGACCGCGTCGGCATCCGGGTGGTAGACGCCGACGGCGGGCACGGCCTCGGGCGGCGGCACCTCCGCCCCGGCCAGATGCGGGTCGCCGCCGTAGTGCTTCAGCGCGTAGAGCAGCATCGAGCAGATGTTGGGGGGCGTCGGCTGGAGGAAGTAGCAGAAGAGTTGGAGGTAGTGCTTGACGTCGCCGAGCCGCCCCGCGCCCGGCACGAAGCGCAGCAGCGCCGGCATGCGCTCGACGAAGCGCAGGTACTGCGTGTGCTTCGACCCGCCGCGCCCGCGCGCGTGCTCGCCCATCCACGAGCCGACGCTCCTGAGCAGACGCCGCGCGCGACCCTCCCTGCCCCCCGCGCCGCCCTCGCCCGCCGTCGCCCCCGCGCCCGCCGCGCCGCCGAAGCTCAGCCGCCCCATGCGCGTCTGCCGCATCAGCTCGGGCATGCAGTTGATGACGACGACCGCGCGCCGCTCCCGGCCGTGACGCCCGAGGAGCTTGATGAGCCGCGCGCCGTTCTCGCCGTCGGTGACGTGGATGACGAAGACGACCTCCGACTCGCGCAGGTCGCGCTCGACCGCGGCCCACTCGTCGTCGGCGAGCGGCGCGCCGAGGTTGTGCGCCGCGACGCGCAGCTCCACCCCGTGGCGGCGCGCTATCTCGCCCTCCGCATGTTTCAGCGGCGCGAGCAGGCTTGAGCCGATGTAGAGCGCCGTGATTTTCATAGAATTTAAAGATTGATTCATCGGTTCATTTCTTAAATGAACCGATGAACCGATGAATCAATCCCCCGATTCAGGTCACGCCTTCGACGCGGTCTTCGAGGTCGGAGAAGGCGTCGCGCAGTTTCTCGACGACGCCGGCCTCCGCGTCCCAGAAGCCGCGCCCCTCCGCTTCGAGCAGGCGCGCGACGAGCGAGCGCGCCGAGTGCGGGTTGAGGCTCGACAGGCGGCCGAGCATCTCCGCGTCGAGGACGTAGGTGCGCGCCACCTCCTCGTAGACCCAGCCGTCGACGGCGTCGGCCGTCGCGCTCCACCCGAAGGTGTTCGTGACGTGGCTCTCTATCTCGGCGACGCCGCGGAAGCCGTGGCCGAGCATGCCCTCGTACCACTTCGGGTTGAGCGTCTTGGCGCGCGTCTCAAGGCGCACCATCTCGGGGAGCGTGCGCACGCGCGCCTCGCGGCTCAGAGAGTCGGCGAGGTAGATGGCCGGGCGCGCCTGCGCGTGCTGCTCGACGGCCTTCGAGACGCCGCCGAGGTATTCGAAGTAGTGGTCGACGTCCGTGATGCCTATCTCGAACGAGTCGACGTTCTGGTAGGTCGCCTCGACGCGCGCCAGCGCCCCGGCGAGCGCGCCGCGCGCCTCCCTCCCTTCGAGCGAGCGCCCGCCGGGGCCGCGGCCGTAGGCGAAACACTT
>DASVSK010000717.1:0-2763 GCA_036388135.1 Pyrinomonadaceae bacterium
CCCTGGTTCGTATGGCCTCGCGGGAGGCGTGAGAATTGGCGAGGTTATCTGCCGAGACCGGCGCGGGCGCTCTGCCCGCCGTCTCTGCCCGTCCGGGGTCGCGGACGACGGCGCGACCCGTCCGGGCGCTATGAGACTTAAGCTGCTAAGAGGTGAGAGTTCGGGGCAATCCGAGCGGCGCGTCCAGTAACGGCTGCGCGCCTTGCGAGGGGGTTACTCGGGGAAACGGGCGGGATTCTACTGCCAAATTCGCCGCGATGCAAATTTTTTTTCAGGGGCGCGTCGGGGGCAATAAAACGGCGGACTCGCGGGTCAACTCCCTGACGGAGGCGAGGTGATGGTCGTCGTGCTCGGCGACGAAGTAGGCGAGGTCGATGACGCGCATCTGCTTGCGCAGGCGCGGGTGGAGCGCCGAGGCGGCGACCCCCTGCTCGCTCAGGGCTTCGAGCCGTCGGACGAAGCCGAGCCGCGCGGCGCGGAAGGCGGCGAGCAGGTCTTCGAGGCGCGCGTCGTTGTGGCCGGCCTCCTCGGTCTTGCGGTTCGTCATGTCGGCCGCGCGCAGGGTCGAGAGGTGGCGCGCGTAGTCTTCGAGCCGCCCCTCGTGCAGCGCGTCGAGGTCGATGAGGTGGCCGGCCTGCTCCTGAATCGACCACGCGCCGCCCTCGCCCTTCGCCGTCAGCGCCTCGCGCGCGAGCCCGCGCGTCAGCTCTTCGAGCCGCGCGGGCGTGCCGCGCAGGCGCTCGACCACGCAGGGGAAGACGCCGACCGGCAGGCCGAAGTCGAACTCCCTGTCGACCCATCTCGTCCTTCTGAGCACGTCACACCTCCTCGCCTTACGTCGAACCGCGGCGCGGCACCGCCGTTGCAAGGTAGCACGCCGCGGCCGCCCGTTTGAAATAAAAAAGGCGGCCCTCGCGGGCCGCCTTTCCCGACGCCGCGCGGGGCGGCGGAGTTTAGCCGACCTTCCTGATGCCCTTGACCGGTTGCGCGAACCCCGTCCCCGGCTCAGTTCGACGCGCGCGCGGGCGCGGGCTTCGGCTGCTCGGGCTTGTTCAGAACGGTGCGGGCGACGGCGAGCGTGGCGAAGGCGCGCGGCGACTCGCCCTCGAAGGTGCGCGCCAGGTCGGCGGCGCGTTGCAGGTCTTCGAGCGCCAGCTTGGTGAAGATGTCAGTGAGGTCGAACGACTGCGCGCCGTAGTTCGACGACATCGACGTGTTTCTCGACTGGAAGCGCGTGCTCATGCGGCCGTCCTCGCCCGTGTAGTCCTTCACGGCGTTCGACGCCTTGACGACGTCGAGCATCACCTCCCACGCGCGCGCGCGGTCTATCTCGACGAGATGCGTGGCGACGGCGACGAGCGCGCTGACGCGCTCCTTCGAGGCCGCGTCGATGTGCTCCCTCGCCTCGTTCAGCGCCTCGTCGAGCAGCTCGACGGCGCGCCCCGGCTCGTTCTTCGAGACGATGCGCGCCGCCTCCGTCAGCGCCCACACGCGCTGGAAGCTCGTCAGCGTGTTCGCGCGCGCCAGCCGCAGCAGCTCCGGCACGTCCTTCTCGTTGACGGCGGCGCGCGCGGCCTCGACGTCGACGTAGGCGCGGAGGCGCTGGCGCGTGTCGAGGTCTTCGATCTTGGACATGAACTCTTCGGCGCGCGGGTCTTTCTGGCGGATGGCGTCGAAGACGGCTTCGACGTAGACGGCGTCGCGCTCCTCGGCGGTCTTGGCGCGGTCGAGCCGCCCGAGCGTCTCGCCGACGCGGTCGCGGTTCGGGTCTTCGGGGACGAGCCCGTGCGAGAGCGTGTAGTTCGAGCCGGGCTGCCGCAGGCCGTCGGGCGTGTCGGGCGCGAGCGACGCCATCTTCCCGCGCAGCGCCGCCGCCTTGTCGGGCGCGTGCTGGTCGAAGAGCGGCAGCAGCCGCGAGATGACCATGTACCAGCCGGCGCGACCGGCCGAGGTGAAGTCCTGCTCGGCAGGCGGCGTCGGGCGCAGAAGGATGGCGGCCGCCGCGCGGAAGAAGGCGGCGCGGAGCTGCGGCGCGTCGGCCGGAGGAATCTGGCCGGGCCGCCCCCACGAGTTGGCGTTCGACCCGGCGCTGGCCGAGAAGACCATGAAGAGCGTGGGCGTGAAGAGGTAGGACGCGAGCAGCGAGGCCGTGTTGGCGTCCGACGCCGGATTCGCCGCGGCGCGCGCCAACATCGCGGCGTAGCGCTCGTCGGCCGCGGGCGCGTTCTTCACCCGCAGGCGCGCGAGGAATTCGAGGCCGGGCGGCGTCACCGCGCCGAGCGCCGGGTCGGCGAACTGTATGGCGCGGTCGACGTCGCCGTCGTCGAGGAGCTGGATGGCGAGCCGCAAGCGCTTGGCGACGGCGGGCGGCGTGTCCATCGGGTCGGGGCGCTGCGGCTTCCCGGACGCGTCCCGCTCCGCGTCGGGCGGGCGCTCGTTCGAGGTGGCGGCCGACTCGGTTTCGCGCTTGCGCGCCTCGTCGAGCCTGGTCAGGAACTCCTCGCCGAGTGCGCGGTCGCGCTTCGCCGCGAGTCGCAGCACCTCTGTGCGCAGGCTCGGCGGGAGCTGGACGGAGAAGCTGCCGCGCTCGGGCCGCTGGCGGTTCCTCTCTTCGGCGACGCGGCGGTCGGCCTCGGCGTCGGCCGACTCGGCCTCGTCCCACGCGCGTCGAAAGAGCATGAGGGCGCGCTCGCGGTCGGTCTCCCACAGCGCGTCGGCGGCGCGCGCCTGCACGCGCGCGCGCAATGCCGGTTCGCCGAAGGC
>DASVSK010000718.1:0-5044 GCA_036388135.1 Pyrinomonadaceae bacterium
ACCTCATGCTCCCGCCCGTCGTCTCGCAGCTCTGCGAGCGCCCGCGCGGCCTCATCCTCGTCACCGGGCCGACCGGCTCCGGCAAGTCGACGACGCTGGCCGCGATGATCGACAAGGTCAACCGCGAGCGGCACGAGCACATCGTCACCATCGAAGACCCCATCGAGTTCCTGCACGGGCACAAGTCCTGCATCGTCAACCAGCGCGAGGTCGGGGCCGACACGCGCGGCTTCGCCGAGGCGCTCCGCACGGCGCTGCGCCAGGACCCGGACGTCGTGCTCGTCGGCGAGATGCGCGACCTCGAGACCATCGAGTCGGCGCTTCGCATCGCGGAGACTGGCCACCTGACGTTCGCCACGCTGCACACGAACTCCGCGGCCTCGACCATCAACCGCATCATCGACGTCTTCCCCTCGGCGCAGCAGGCGCAGATCCGCGCGCAGCTCTCGCTCGTCCTCGAAGGCATCCTCTGCCAGTCGCTCATCCCGCGCGCCGACGGGCGCGGGCGCGCGATGGCGCTCGAAATCCTCGTCCCCAACCCGGCCATCCGCAACCTCATCCGCGAGGACAAGGTGCACCAGATTTACTCGATGATGCAGACGGGCCAGGGCAAGCACGGGATGCAGACCTTCAACCAGGCGCTGGCGACGCTCTACCACAAGCGCCTCATCTCCGTCGAGGTGGCGATGCAGCGCTCCTCGAACGCCGACGAGCTGCGCGAGCTGATCGAGCACGGCGCGGGCGTCAACAACGGCGCGGGCGGCAACGGCGGCCAGCGCCCGCACCCCTCGCCCTACGCCCAGCCCCGCCCCGTCGGCGCGCGCCCCGGCGCGAGGTAAAGGATTTTTGATTTTTGATTTGCGATTTTTGACTTGCGGGAGCGGGGGCGCGACGCCCCGCCCGCGAGTCTAAAATCTAAAGTCTAAAATTCCCAGGAGTTCGTTCATGCCCACATACGTCTTCAAAGGTCGGAACCGGCTCGGCGAGATGATCGTCGGCGAGAGGATGGCCGACAGCCGCGACGTGCTGCGCACGCTCCTGCGGCGCGAGCAGGTCATGCTCACCTCGGTCAAGGAGAAGGGGCGCGAGGTCGCCGTGCCGAAGATCGGCGGCGGGCGCAAGAAGGTGAAGGCCAAGGACCTCTCCATCTTCACGCGCCAGTTCTCCGTCATGATCGACGCCGGCCTGCCGCTCGTCCAGTGCCTCGAAATCCTCGCGCAGCAGCAGGAGAACAAGAACTTCCAGAAGGTGCTGACGCAGACGCGCCAGGACGTCGAGGAGGGCTCGACGCTCGCCGCGGCGATGGCGCGCCACCCGAAGGTCTTCGACCAGCTCTTCGTCAACATGATCGAGGCGGGCGAGGCGGGCGGCATCCTCGACCTCATCCTCCAGCGCCTCTCCTCCTACATCGAGAAGATCGTCAAGCTCCGGCGCGACGTCATCTCGGCGATGATCTACCCGGCGGCCGTCATCGTCATCGCCACGGCGGTCGTCGCGGTCATCATGATCTTCGTCATCCCCTCGTTCCAGAACATCTTCACGGGGCTGCTCGGGCCGGGCGAGCTGCTGCCGCTCCCCACGCGCATCGTCGTCGGCATCAGCGAGTTCCTCGCCGGCTTCGGCGGGCTCTTCATCCTGGCCGGCATCGTCGCGGTGGTGCTCGCCGTGCGCTTCTGCTACAAGACGCCGAAGGGGCACCGGACTATCGACTCGCTGCTGCTGAAGGTGCCCATCGTCGGCAGCATCCTGCGCAAGATCGCGGTCGCGCGCTTCTCGCGCACGCTCTCGACGCTGCTCTCCTCGGGCGTGCCCATCCTCCAGTCGCTCGACATCACGGCGCGCACGGCCGGCAACATGATCCTCGAAGAGGCCATCGGCAAGGTGCGCGCGGGCGTCGAGCGCGGCGAGTCGGTGGTCGAGCCCCTGAAGGCTTCGGACGTCTTCCCCAACATGGTCTCGCAGATGATCGGCATCGGGGAGCAGACGGGCGCGCTCGACGCCATGCTCGGCAAGATCGCGGACTTCTACGAGCAGGAGGTGGACTCGGCCATCGCCAGCCTGCTGACCCTCATCGAGCCGGTCATGATCGGCTTCCTCGGCGTCACCATCGGCGGCATCGTCATCGCCATGTACCTCCCCCTCTTCTCCCTCATCGGCAAGATGGCCGCCGGCGGCCATTGACCTTAGAGGTATGTGTTTTCCGACAATAAAGTCGGTAACTCGACAATAAAGTTGGGAACTAAAAGGTGGGGGGGAGCCGAAGTCACAATCCGGCTCCCCGCCACCTTTTTTAGTTTAGGATTAGTTCTTACATCGGGCTACTCAGTTTAACTCCGTCGATCCCTCTACGGGACGCCCGGCCGTCAAAACAGCGTCAAGCCTGTTCCCGTTCGACATCCTCCGCGGTCAGGCGCGAGAAATCGTCCGGGGTATCCACGTCCACCTCGCCGCCGGGGAAGGGTAGGAAGTGCGCCTCCGAAGCGTGCCTCTTAATGACCTGCTTCGCGCCGGCCGCGCCTTCGAGACGCGCCAGTTCGGCGAAGAGCGCCCTGCCGAATAAAGCAGGCACGCCGAAGCTCCCGCCGTACTTCGAGGCGACGACGGGACTGCCGTTGGCGCTGTGCGCCGCGACGAGGCCGGAGATGATCTCGGAGGTGAGGTGGGGCTGGTCGCACAGCATGAGGACGGCCGCGCTGGCGTCCGCGCCGGCAAGAGTCTCGACGCCCGCACGAACCGACGACGCCATCCCGGTCTCCCAAAGTGCGTTCACCACCTCAACCACGTCCAGCCCCCGCAACTCGCCTCTCGACAGCTCCGCGTTCGCACCCGTCACCACGATGACGGGACGGCAGCCCGCGCCCAGCGCGGCGAGGGCTGTGCGCCTGAGCAGACTCTCACCCCGGAATCGGAGTGTCTGCTTCGGGCTGCCCATGCGGGAGGACGACCCCGCCGCCAGGATTACAGCGCCGACGCCCGCCGAGTCGCTTTCGACCACCTCGGAAGTGCCCTCCCCGTCAGCCTTCACCCGTCACGCCACCGCCAGAGGAAAGGACTGCTCCTCCGTCAGGGGGACGCGCTCGCCGGCACCCGCGCCGCCGTGGATGGAACCCCGGCGCTCGCGCAGCATTCCGCCGCGCCTCCCGTCCAGCACCGCGCGCATCTCGGCGACGATTGACAGGGCGATCTCGGCGGGGGCGTTCGCGCCGATGTCCAGGCCGGCCGGTGAGAAGAGGCGCTCCCTGTCCATCTCCCCGGGGCTGAACGCGCCGTCGCTCGCCGCCAGCTCACTCAGCATCCGCTCGGTGCGCTTGCGCGGGCCCATGACCCCGATGTAGCGGGCGGGCGAGGCCAGCAGGAACCTGAGCAGCGCGAGGTCATGCGAGTAGTTGTGCGACATAAGGAGCGCCAGGGTCCGCGGCGTGACCCTGACCCGCGCGCCGACCTCTTCCGGGCGCGCGAGCGTGACTCTGTCGGCCGAGGCGAACCGGGAGCGGCTGGCGGGGCGGCACTGCGGGTCGACGACCTCCGTCTGCCAGCCCAATCCGCGCGCGAGATCGACGACCGGCAGCGCGTCATGACCCGCCCCGAAGATGACGAGCGGGACGGGCGGCAGGAGCGTTTCGACGAAAACTTTCACGGCACCGCCGTCCGCCTCGAAGACACGTGCGCCGGCCGTCCCCCCTCCGGGCGACAGCGCCCGCACCTCGCTCTCAAACGTCGCGGCCGACTCGTCGCTTAAATTCTCGCGGCTGACGTCCCCGTCCCCGTTGATGAAGAGGCGCGCCCCGATTTCGATTCGGGCCGCGGCCGACTCCGACGGCGTGTGTTGATACACGGTCGCGACCGACACGGGGGCCGCGTGTGCCTCGCAGGAGTGCCTCAACGCTTCGACGTAAAGTGAGCCGGGGGCGAGCGGCTCGACGAGCACGCGCACGATGCCGTTGCAGCCGAGCCCCAGCCCCCACGCCATCTCTTCGCCCGTCGAGGCCGTGTCATACTCGACGAGCACAGCCTTGCCCGCGTGTATGACACGCTTCGCGTGCTCAATGACGTCGCTTTCAAGGCACCCCGCGCTAATCGTCCCGGTGCTGCCCCCGCGTTCGCAGACGAGCATCCGCGCGCCCGGCCGCCGGTATGAAGAGCCCTCGACGCTCACCACGGTCGCCAGCGCACACCGCTCGCCCCTTGAGTTCGCCGCGTCGAACGCCTCGACCAGAGCTCTCACCTCGTTCATCGTTCATCGCCCCCTTACAACAGCTTGTCCGGCGTAATCGGCAGGTCCCTGATGCGCCTGCCCGTGGCGTGGAAGACGGCGTTGGCGATGGCCGCCGGGATGCCGACCATCCCCAGCTCGCCCATGCCCTTGACGCCGAGCGGGTTGACGACCTTGTCGTCCTCCTCGACGAAGAGCGTCTCTATCGCGTGGACGTCGGCGTTGACGGGGACGTGGTAGTGCTGGAGGTTCGGGTTCATGATGCGCCCGTAGCGGTGGTCGATCTCGGTCGCCTCCTGCAAGGCCATGCCGATGCCCCACACCACCCCGCCTATCTCCTGACTGTGCGAAGCCTTCGGGTTGATTATCTTGCCGCAGGCCGTCACCTCGATGGCCCGCGTGACGCGGACGTTCCCCAGTTCGGGGTCGACTTTCACCTCGACGAACTGCGCGCCGTGCGCCATCGTCGCGTACTTCTGGCGCTCCGGCGAGGGCCTCGACTCGAAGGTCTCCGTGACCTCGGTCAGGTTGTTGCGCCGCATGACTTCGGGGATGCTGACGGAGCGCGACGGGTCGCTCTTGAGCCGCAGCCTGCCGTCGAGCATCTCCACGTCGGCCGCCGCCGCCCCCTTCAGCGGCGAGGAGGCGTCCAGGTTCGCCGACGTCAGCAACTTCGCGGTGACGGCCAGCGCCGCGCCGTGGACGGCCGAGCCGACGCTCGACGTCGTCTGCGAGCCGCCCTGCGCCGGGGCGCGCGGGAACTTCGTATCGCCCAGCTCGAACTTCACCTGCTCGGGCCTGGTGCCCAGGTACTCGGCGGCGATCATGGTC
>DASVSK010000719.1:0-6397 GCA_036388135.1 Pyrinomonadaceae bacterium
GATCGCCAGACGGGCCGCCGAGTAACAGACGCGCCCTCAAGACTTTAACGTCGCGCCCGACACCCTGCGAGGTGTCGGGCGTGATTTTTTTCAGGCCCTCCAAGCGCCAGTCAAGAATTAGCCAAGCGCCCGCCGCTACTCTACGTCGTCTGCTACTGAGCCATTCGGATAGCTGGCAAGGTTGTCCGGCGCAACCCTGCCGGGAACCCCACGCCGCCAGAGGGAACATTCGTGATGAGAAAATCGAGAACCGCAAGATCAAAGAGTGCTTTGAAGGCGCTCGGCGTAGCCGCCGGCGCTATCTTCGTTTTGACGATGATTTTCGCCGCGCCGCAGATAATGACGGCCGACGCCGCCAGCCCGACCTCCACGACGCTCAGCCCGACGGCCACAGGGCCCGTCACCTGGACGGGGACGGCCGTCGGCGGCGGCGCGCTCAACGCCGCGCCGGTCCTCGGCAGCGAGTCTCTGTGCCGCGACGGGCTCACGTGCGACACCTTCACGCTCAACATCGGCGGCACGGCCGCCGCCTGGGCGGGCAAGCGCGTCCGCGTCCTCATCGAGTGGAACCTCCCCGTCACCGACTACGACCTCTACATCCACAAGGGCTCGAACTCGGGCCCGCTCGTCGCCAGCTCCGGGCGCGGCATCACCGCGCCGGGCGGGCCGCTGACGTATGAGGACACGACCATCGACCCGGCCGCGTCGGGCACGGGCGTCTACACCGTCCGCGCCGTCTACTACGCGGCCACCACCCTCGACCAGTACCGCGGGAGCGCCAGCGTCGAATTGAAGCCGCCCACGCCGCCCGCGCCGACGCCGTCGCCCTCGAACGCGACGCCGCCGAGCTACCGGAACTACGCCTCGCCCGCAGGGGTAGGCGAGGGCGCGGGCGAGCCGACCATCGGCGCCAACTGGAACACGGGCGCGGTCATGTTCATCTCCGGGCTTGAGACGCTGCGCGTCAAGTTCAACGACTCCGCCTCGCCCGCGACGGCGACGTGGGAGGACGTCAGCACGACGCTCACCTCGCTCACCACGCTCGACCCGATCCTCTTCACCGACGGCGACGCCGGGGCGAGCCGCACCAACCGCACCTTCGTCTCACAGCTCGCGGGCAAGATAAGCTTCATGTCGTTCACCGACGACGACGGCGCGACGTGGACGCCGAGCCAGGGCACCGGCATCAACTCGGGCGTCGACCACCAGACACTCGGCGGCGGCCCCTACGCTAAGAACGCCGACGGCTCGCTCAAGGGCGCGGCCGTGCAGCTCCCCGGCCTCGACCTTAAGACTTACCCGAACGCCGTCTACTACGCCTCGCAGGACATCGGCCTCGCGCAGATAGCGCGCAGCGACAACGGCGGGCTGACCTTCGGCCCCGCCGTCCCGATGTGGACGCTGGTGCAGTGCAACGGCCTGCACGGCCACATCAAGGTCGCGCCCGACGGCACCGTCTACGTCCCGAACAAGTCGTGCAACGGCCAGCAGGGCGTCGCCGTCTCCGAGGACAACGGCCTGACGTGGGCCATCCGCACCGTGCCCGGCTCGACGTCCGGCGACACCGACCCGTCGGTCGGCCTCGGCGCGGACGGCACCCTCTACTTCGCCTTCGCCGACGGCGACGGCCGCTCGCGGGTCGCCGTCTCGCACGACCGCGGGCTGAGCTGGGCGAACGTCTCGGACGTCGGCGCTTCCCACGGCATCAAGAACACGGTCTTCCCGGCCGCCGTCGGCGGCGACGCCGACCGCGCCTCGGTCTTCTTCCTCGGCTCGTCGACCGAGGGCGCGAACGGCCGCGGCACCGACATGGCCTTCAACGGCACGTGGTTCGGCTACGTCGCCACGACCTACGACGGCGGCCAGACCTGGGTCACGGTCAACGCGACGCCGAACGACCCCGTGCAGCGCGGCGTGGTCTGCACCGCGGGCACGACCTGCCCCGGCACGACGCGCAACCTGCTCGACTTCAACGACGTGACGGTCGACAAGCGCGGTCGCGCGCTGGCCGCCTTCGCCGACGGCTGCGTCACGGCCGCGTGCGTCGGCGGCGCGGACAAGAACGGCGACGGCCTCATCGACGGCAACGACAACGACGGCACGGCCCGCGCGACGATCATCCGCCAGTCGGGCGGCAAGCCGCTCTTCGCCGCCTTCGATTAACCCGCCCGCGGTCTCCGCGGTCGAACGGAATTTTTGACAGTCGTCGGCGAACGCCTTGTCGGGAGGCGGACGCTGATTGACGGACGGGCCGGCGGGCGACTTCGGAAGAATCGTCCGCCGGCTCGCGTTATGTGCCGGCCGCTAAGCCGCGCCGCCTCGGCCGGGCGTCGTTTGATATACTCGCCCCGAGGCGGCGTGCGTCTTCAGTATGATGAAAATAGTAGTCACCATTTGCTGTCTGCTTCTGCTCGTCGCGGCGTGCGCCACGGCGGTCGCGCCGAAGCCCGAAATAGTCGGCGTCCGGCTCGGGATGAGTCGGGAGGAGGCGCACGCGCGCCTGCAAGGCATCGGCAAGTTGGAGAAGGTGGAGCGAAGGCAGCAGGAGGTCTGGCAACTCACGGGCGACCCGAACTACTCACACCTCATGGTCGCTTATAACAAGGAGTACACGTCTGTGCGCTACGTCACGGCGGTGGCGAGCGAGCAGGGCCGCCGCCTCCGCTACGCCGACGTCATCGACCCCGCCCGCGCCCGCCTTGAGAGCACGCAGGCGAGCCGCAGTTACACGCTGGAGACTCCGGCGCGCGACGGCCGACCGGGCTTCATAACCAAAGCTATCGGCGACGACCCCACACATTTGAAATATTACTCCGTCGAGCTTGTCAACTAGGATGAGGAAGGCGGCGATGAAGGGTAACGGCCGCATTGCAGCGCGGCCCCAAGATTGAGCCTGAGGGCCGCCGCGTCTCGGGTCGGGTGCGTGCCGTTGTCAGGCGTCCGCCGTCATAGCTCAATCCAGTAGCGCGAGATGAGCTTCCCCGACCTCTTCGACATCGCCTGATCTTGAAGCCTGCCGCCATTCCCCTCGATGACCCTCGCCGACGCCACGTTGTCGGCGTCGCAGGTCAGGAGCGCGCGACCCAGACCCAGCCTTCTCGCCTCCGCGAGCGTTAACCTCAGAATCAACTTGCCGTAACCTTTCAGCCTTTCCGACGGGCGGATGTCATACCCGACGTGGCCTCCTTCGTCCTCCAGGTCCGGCGTGAGGTAGTGGCGCACGCTACTCCTGCCGATGGGGCGGCGACCCGACGTGAGCCAGAAGGTGCTGTAAGGGACGCGCCCGGGCGGAAGGCCGATGCCGCGCGCGCCGTCTAAGAGCCCGCGCAGGTACGCGTGGAAATCCTCAAGGGCGGGTCGGTAACGCGGGTCGCCGGCGAGGGAATACTCCTCGGCCATCGTGAGGAACTCCGGCCGTAGCTCCGCGGCGGGTTCGATGAGTGTAGCCTCCGGAGTTCTCATCTTATAGCCCGGTAGATTCCTTCCCGCCGGGCTCCCTCCCGTTCGCAACGTCTTGTGATGTGATAGATAGTTACCATATCTATTTATGAACCGGAATATATCAGACTGTGACCGCGTGCTTTCTCTTTTCGATATGCGGGTACTCCCTTCCGACACCTGACGTCCTGCTTCAACTGCCGCCGACGAGCAACAAGTCGCACGACGCTTCCCGACCGCGGGTGCTGACTCCTCCCGGAACAGGAGCCTTAACAACAGCCCGCCCCCATTCCTTACTCCGGCCACTCGTAAAAAAGCTCATTCTGTTAAGAGTCTCCACTCCTTTTTAAGAGCCCACGACGGGCTCACCTAGACACCGAGGGCGAAAGGCACTAGTCTGAGGCAGTCCCCCGACAGACGGAGCCGGAGTATCAGGAAGCGGAGCGGTGGTGCGCCCGACGTGAGCGTCTCAGCCGTCGGGGAGTTCGGCGACGACGCCCGCGCCTCCATCCGCGAGCCGGCGGGGGTTTGGAGGCGGCCGGGCGGCGGTGCCGCCGCGCGGACGAGGCAGATGACGAGAGAGATATCCCGCGACAGCCAGGAGTTGTTCCGCCTGATGGCGGAGAACGTCGCCGACTTCGCCGTCTTCATGACGGACGTGGGGGGGCGCGCGGTGAGCTGGAACCCTGGGGTGGGGCGGCTGCTGGGTTACGGTGAGTGGGAGTGGGTGGGGCGGGACGCTTCGGTGATCTTCACGGCGGAGGACAGGGCGGGGCGCGTGCCGGAGTGGGAGATGGAGACGGCGCTGCGGGAGGGGCGTGCGGAGGACAAGCGGTGGCACGTGCGCAAGGACGGGACGCTGTTCTGGGCCGACGGGCTGCTGATGCTGCTGAGGGACGAGGGGGGGCGTGCGCGGGGCTTCGCCAAGATCATGCGCGACGACACCGCCCACCGGGCGACGGAAGAGGAGCTGCGCCGCACGAAGGCACGCCTCGAATCGGCCCTCAAAGCCGGACTTGCCGGAACCTTCTACTGGGACATACGGCGCGACCGCATCGTCACCGACGAGAACATGCGGCACTACTTCTCGCTCCGCGAGCAGGCGACGGGCGAAGGCGTGCCGCTCGAAGAAGTCCTGCCCGCCATCCACGAAGACGACCGGGAGGGCGTCGCGCGGGCGCTGGCCGAAGCCGTCGAGTCGGCGGGCGCGTACTCGGTGGAGTACCGTGTGAAACACCCCGACGGCGTGCGCTGGCTTTCGGCGAGGGGCCGCGTCGAGCGCGACGAAGCCGGGGAGGTCTGCGGACTGCCCGGCTTCTCCGTGGACGTCACCGAGCGTAAACACGCCGAAGAGGTTCTGCGCGCGAGCGAGGAGCGCTACCGCGCCCTGTTCGACTCCATCGACGAAGGCTTCTGCGTGCTCGAAGTGCTGTTCGACGCCGACGGCAGGGCGTTCGATTACCGGTTCCTGGAGCTTAACCCGTCTTTCGAGAGACTGACGGACATCTCGGCGGAGCGGGCGCTGGGCGGGAGGACGGTCAAGGAACTCATTCCCGACCTCGAAGAGCACTGGGTCGAAACTTACGGGCGGGTGGCGCTGACGGGCGAGCCCATCCGTTTCGAGAATCACTCGGAGGTGATGGGCCGCTGGTTCGACGTCTACGCCTTCCGCGTCGGGCGTCCCGAAGAGCGGAAGGTCGCGCTGATCTTCAAAAACATCACCGCCCGCAAGCGCGCCGAGGAGGAGCGCGAGCGTCTACACCGCTCGCTTGAGTTCGAGCGTTCGCGGCTGTCCGACATCTTCATGAAGGCCCCGGCCTTCGTCGCCGCCGTGCGCGGCCCCCGGCACGTCTTCGAGCTCGCCAACCCGGCCTACTACCAGCTCGTCGGGCACCGCGACCTGATCGGCAGGCCGGTGCGCGAAGCCTTCCCGGAGATCGAGGGGCAGGGCTTCTTCGAGCTGCTCGACAAGGTCTACAGCACGGGCGAGCCTTACGAGGGGCGGGAGATGCCCGTCCTGCTCCAGCGTCGGCCGGGCGAGCCGCCGGAAGAGAGGTTCATGGACCTGCTCTACCAGCCGTTGTTCGAGGCGGACGGCTCCGTCTCGGGCGTCCTTGCGCACGGGGTGGACATCACCGAGCAGGTCGAGGCGCGCAAAAGGGCGGAGGAGGCCAACCGCCTCAAGGACGAGTTCCTCGCCACTCTCTCGCACGAGCTGCGTACGCCCCTGACCTCCATCCTCGGCTGGACGCGCCTGCTCGTGGGGGGACGTCTCAACGAGGAGGCCACGCGGATGGCGCTCCAGACCATTGACCGCAACGCCACGACGCAGACGCAGCTCATCGAGGACGTGCTCGACGTCTCGCGCATCATCTCCGGCAAGCTGAGCCTGCACGTCGAGCCGGTGGAGCTCGGGGCCGTCGTGCGTAACGCCGCCGACGCCGTGCGGCTCGCGGCGGAGGCCAAGGGCGTCCGGCTCCTGGTCAAGCTCGACACGCGGCCCGCCACGGTCTCGGGCGACCCGACCCGTTTGCAGCAG
This sequence comes from Pyrinomonadaceae bacterium, assembly GCA_036388135.1. GTDB lineage: Bacteria > Acidobacteriota > Blastocatellia > Pyrinomonadales > Pyrinomonadaceae > QHXN01. The sequence continues at coordinate 5,978 of DASVSK010000719.1, forward strand.
GTGGCTTGGAACCTGATCTCGAACGCCGTCAAGTTCACGCCCAAGGGCGGCGTCGTAGAGGTCAGGCTGGAGCTTGTCGATTCGCAGGTCGAACTCGTCGTCACCGACACAGGGCAGGGGATTCCCCCTGACGTGCTGCCGCACGTCTTCGAGCGGTTCCGGCAGGCCGACAGCAGCACGAATCGGGCCCACGGCGGCCTGGGGCTCGGGCTCGCCATCGTCCGCCACCTGGCGGAGATGCACGGCGGGACGGTCGAGGCCGAGAGCCCCGGCCCGGGGCAGGGGGCGACCTTCAGGGTGAAGCTCCCTCTGCACGCCGTGTACGCCGTCTCCCCGCCGGCCGGAGGTGGGGAGGCACAGGCGCGTCCCGCGGCGGAGGCCAGCCTGAACTGCCCGCCCGAACTGCACGGCCTGCGCGTC
>DASVSK010000720.1:0-4712 GCA_036388135.1 Pyrinomonadaceae bacterium
GGTCTTGGGCACGCCGACGACGGGGAAGCCGCGGAGGTGGAACTCTTCGGCGATGGCGAGCGTGCCCTCGCCGCCGACGGCGACGAGCGCGTCGATGCCGAGCCGCGAGAGGTTGTCGAGCGCCTCCTTGAAAATCTCGTCGGGCTTGTCCGAGGAGCCGTCGTCCTGCCGGACGACGAAGCTGCCGCGGTTGCGCGTCCCCAGAATCGTCCCGCCGCGCGGCAGCAGGCCCCGCACGTCCGCCGTCTTCAGCTCGCGCACGCGCGTCTCGCCGATGAGCCCCTCGAAGCTGTCCTCGATGCCGACCACGCGCAGCCCGTACTCGCCCGCGGCCGTCTTCACCGCGGCGCGAATCACCGCGTTCAGCCCCGGCGCGTCGCCCCCGCCGGTCACGATTCCGATTGTCTTCATAGGAAAGTGAATGGCGAATGGTGAATGGCGAACGGCGATAAGAGAATACAAGTCCTCTCCTTACCGCCGTTCACCATTCACCATTCACTTGCTCTTTACTCTCGGCGGCTCGTACTGCTCGCCGTATTCGGGGTACTCGCGCGTGACGACCTCGCCGGGGCGGGTGTTCTCGGTGAGCAGCAGCAGCGCGTCGCGCAGCACCCGGCGCTGTAGCTCGCGCATGCCGGGGCGGCCGAGGCTGTTGCCGACCTTGAAGCCCTTCGGGTAGAGCGCGCGCGGCGGCCGCATCTGCGCCGAGACCTCGGGGCTGACGGTGATGAGCACCGTGGGGATGCCGCGCATCTCGATTTCACGTTGTACCGCGACGACCGTGCGGTGGCAGACGTTCGGTCAACCGCCCGTCAGCACCACGACATCGGCGCGCGAGCCGCGGTCTATCTCGTTGGCGATCTCGGGGGCCGTCCCCTCGTACATCGCCTTGAGCTGCATCGTGTAGCCCATGTAGCCGACGTGCTTTTTGGCGACCTCACGGACGAACCCCTCGGCCTTCAGGTCGCGCAGCACGTCGAGCGGGAAGACGACGTTGATGTCCTGGTCGGCGTCCGAGTGGTCGTAGTGGTGGTGCGTCACCATCAGGCCGGACGTGTCGGCGTCTTCGGGGATGACGCGGAATGAGAGGTCGCCCAGCTCGTCGGCGATGTTGAACCGCTCCTGGTCTTTGAGGTGGACGCCGCCCGCCGTGACGATGGCGACCGTGGCCCGCGCCAGCTCGCCGTCGAAGGGTGTGAACGGCACGCACTTTCTCGAAAGCGTCATGACTCTCCTCTGCCTCTGTCTGTCGTCTGTTTGCGGGAGGCTAGCCCAATTTTGTCGCTAAAGCGTCACGGGCCGCAAACCCTTTGAGCGCTACGCTCGGGGGATTGCGGCCCGCCGGTCAGTGGATGAAAGCCACGCGCCCGCCGCTAGAGCTTGCGCAACACCTCCAGGAGGTCTTCGTTGTCGGGCTGGTCGCCGATGTCGTGGATGTCCTTGTAGGCGACCTTGCCCTCCTTGTCGATGACGAAGAGGGCGCGCTCCGAGATTCCGCCGTCGGCGCGGTAGGCGTCGAAGGCGCGCGCGACCTCGCCCTTCGGCTCGAAGTCGCTCAGGAGGTCGTAGGTGAGCCCGCCGAGGGACTTGGCCCAGGCGGTGTTGCAGGGGACGCTGTCGACGCTTATGCCCAGGACCTGGGCATCATACTGCCTGAAGCGTTCGAGGTCGGCTTCGTAGGCAGGCATCTGCGCCGTTCAGACCGGCGTCCACGCCAGCGGGTAGAACGCGATGACGACGTTTGACTTGCCGCGGAAGTCCGAGAGCTTCACCTTCTTGCCTTTTTCAAGATGGCTCGGCAGCTCGAAGTCCGGGGCCACGTCTCCGACTTCTGGCATCAGAGTATCTCCTCCGGGATCGAATTTGGTTTTTTTAAGAACCAGCGCCTTAAGGCTACAACCGCGGGGGCAGGATTTCAAGGCCGGGCGCGCCGCGCCCCGTTGAACCCGCGCCCGCTCCCGTGCTTCAATGAGCCGCAAAGGGAAACCGAGATGAGTCAGGCGCAGGTCACAGTCACGCGGCGCGGAGCCGAGCGCGCGCGAGAAGGGCACCTCTGGGTCTACCGCAGCGACGTGCGCGAGGCGGGCGCGGCCGAGGGCGGCGCGGTCGTCCGCGTGCGCGACGAGCGCGGCCGCGCCGTCGGGCAGGCGCTCTACAGCGACCGCTCCGAAATCGCGCTGCGGCTGCTGACGGCGCGCGACGAGCCGGTGGACCGCGGGTGGTGGCGCGCGCGCCTGCGCGCGGCCGCGTCGCGCCGCTCCGGCCTCGGGCGCGAGGCCGAAGCCTTCCGCCTCGTCTACTCCGAGGGCGACCTCCTGCCGTCGCTCATCGTCGACAGGTACGCCGACGTGCTCGTCCTGCAAACGCTCTCGCAGGGGACGGACGCGCTCAAGGGGCTCTTCACCGAGCTGCTCGTCGAGGAGTTCGCGCCGCGCTCGGTCGTCGAGCGCAACGACGTGCGCGTGCGCGCGCTCGAAGGGCTGCCCGTGCAGTCGGGCGTGCTCTACGGCGAGGAGCCGGGCGAGCTCGAAGTCGAGCAGCACGGCGTGCGCTTCCGCGTCGCGCCGCTCGGCGGGCAGAAGACGGGCGCGTTCCTCGACCAGCGCGAGAACCACCTCGCCGCCAGGGCCTACGCGCGGGGGCGCGCGCTCGACTGCTTCACCTTCAACGGCGGCTTCGCCCTGAGCGTCGCGCCCGTGTGCGAGAGCGTGCTGGGGCTCGACGTCTCGCCGGAGGCGGTCGCGGCCGCGCGCCGCAACGCCGAGCTGAACGGCGCGCCCAACGTCGAGTTCGCCGAGGCCAACGTCTTCGACGCGCTGCACGAGATGGAGTCGGCGGGGCGGCGCTTCGACACCGTCGTCCTCGACCCGCCGGCCTTCGCCAAGAACCGCGCGAGCGTCGGCGCGGCCGCGCGCGGCTACAAGGAGATAAACCTCCGCGCGCTCAAGATGCTGGAGCCGGGCGGCCACCTCGTCACCTGCACCTGCTCCTACCACATGACCGAGCCCCTCTTCCTCGAAGTCCTCGCCGAGGCCGCGCGCGACGCGCGCCGCCGCGTCCAGATAGTCGAGCGCCGCACGCAGTCGCGCGACCACCCTGTCCTCCTCGGCGTCCCCGAAACGCTCTACCTCAAGTGCGTCGTCCTGCGCGCCGTCGAGTGAAGGGGCGACGCGCCGCGCGCCGAGCGGGTGTTGTTTCGGCGCGCGGCCTGCGCCATAATCCACGCGCCGTCGGCCGACCTTTGAAATTTCCACGCGCGTCCGACTTCACCCTAGCCTTCGGACGCGCGCCGGTTCTCACGGGAGAGTGACCCATGTCGACAGAAAATAAAAAGACCTGCTTCGTGGTGATGGGGTTCGGCGAGAAGGTCGACTTCCAGACCGGGCGCAAGCTCAACCTCGACGCCTCGTACCACAACATGATTAAGCCGGCCGTGGAAGACGCCGGGCTCGAATGCATCCGCGCCGACGAGATCGTCCACTCGGGCGTCATCGACGTGCCGATGTACGAGCAACTGCTCCAGGCGGACGTCGTCATCGCCGACCTCTCGACCTACAACCCGAACGCCTTCTACGAGCTGGGCGTGCGCCACGCGCTCCGGCCCTTCTCGACCATCATCATCGCCGAGGACAAGCTCAACTACCCGTTCGACGTCAACCACATCGTCATCCGCCGCTACCGGCACCTCGGCGACGACATCGGCGTGGGCGACGCGCGCAAGTTCAGCTCCGAGCTCAAGCAGGCGCTCGGGGTCATCATCGCTAATCAGAAGAATGACAGCCCCGTCTACGAGTTCCTTAACGGGCTGACGCCGCCCGAGGTGAGGCGGTTGGCGGAGAGCGTCGCGGCGCAGGCCGCGCAGACCCCGCAGCCCCCCCAGACCCCGCCGTCCCCGCCGTCGCAGACGACCGACATCACCCTCAACGTCCTGATGCAGCAGGCCGACGACGCGCGCCGGCGGGGCGACTTCGTGGCCGCCAGGAGCCTCTTCGGCGCCGTCCGCGAGATGATGAAGCCGAAGGGCCCCGACGACCCGCGCCAGGAAGACCCATACATCATCCAGCGGCTGGCGCTCGTCACCTACAAGAGCAAGCTGCCGACGCCCCGGCAGGCGCTCGAAGACGCCCGCGGGCTGCTCGCAAACCTCAACCCCGAGACCTCGAACGACACCGAGACGCTCGGCCTCTGGGGCGCCGTCCACAAGCGCCTGTGGGACCTGCTGAAGGACGAGGCGCGCGACGAAGCCGTGTCGTACCTCGACCACGCGGTGCGCGGTTACGAGCGTGGCTTCTACCTGCGCAACGACTATTACAACGGCATCAACCTCGCCTACGTCCTCAACATCCGCGCGGCGAACGCGGCCAGCCCCGAGGAGGCCGTCGCCGATTTCGTGCAGGCGCGCCGCGTGTGCCGCGAGGTCGTCGGCATCTGCGAAGCCTGGCTCGGCGAGGCGGAGCCGCCCGACGGCGACGGCGCGACCGAGGAGGAGACGGGCAAGTACAACGAGAGCAAATATTGGGTGCTCGCCACCCTCGCCGAAGCCTACGTCCGCCTCGGCGACGAGCCCCGCGCCCAGGACTACCTCCGACAAGCCTACGCGCTGAGCCCCTCCGACTGGATGAAGAGCAGCACCCAGGAGCAGCTCGCCAACCTCCGCGAGCTGCTCGCCGACCCTCCGCTCAAGTACGTCAAAGCCGACGCCGCCTGACGCG
>DASVSK010000721.1:0-2081 GCA_036388135.1 Pyrinomonadaceae bacterium
GCTCGCCTTCGGCTACGCCCCGCGCGGGAGCGTGGCGAAGGCCGTTGAGGTCTTCGCGCCCGCCTTCGTCGGCGGCATCTCGCAGGAGCCGCACGTCCAGAGCGTGCTGGCGACGCTCCTGCCGCAGCTCTTCAACCAGACGCTCGGCGGCGTCGGCTGGCGCGCGCGCGCAGCCGGGGGGAGCATCGAAGACCTCTATTTCGTCTCGCTCGCCGGCGGGATGGCCGAGCGCCTGCGGGGCCCTCTCGCGCCCGCGGAGCACAAGCCCGCGGGCGTGTCGGCCGCGCTCCCCGCGGACACGTACCAGGTGACGTTCTACGACTTCCGCAGCGCGGAGGAGGCTTTCCGGGGGACGGGCGCGGCGCTCTCTTCGCAGGTGGACGTGTCGAGCGCGATTCTCATCACGCGCGGGCTCAAAGAATTTCTCAAGCCTTACGGCGTCGAGAACCCGCGCGAGTTCCTGCGCGCCTGCGACACGCAGCTCGCGACGGCGAGGCTCGCGCCTTCGAGCGAGGGCAAGGTGCTGGTCGTCTCGGTGCGCGACCGCGCGGCGCTGCGCGAGCAGGCGCTCGCCCACCTCGGGCGCGGGGCGCAGACGGAGCGCGCGGGGGAAGTGGAGCTTCTCGTCTCGGACGACCCGGAGCGCGGCGCGGCGGCCTTCGCGGGCGAACACCTGCTGATGGGGTCGGAGGAGGACGTGCGCCTCTGCGTCGGCGCGCTGCGCGAAGGGCGGACGCTGCGCGAAGGGGCCGCGCTCAAGGCCGCGCCGCCCGACTTTTTCGAGGGCGACGCGTTCGCGCGGACGCTCACGGACGACCGCGACGCCGCACGCTCCGTGCTCTCACGCTTCGCGGGGCGCGGCGACGCGGGCGGGCTCGAAGAGGCGCTCGCGCGGCGCGGCTTCAGCGTCTCGGAGACGCGGCTCGCCGAGGGCGGCTTCGAGAAGCGGACGCGCTCCGCGTTCGGGATGTTCGGGGAAATCTACGCGCGGCTCGCCCCAAAGTAAGGCAAAAGTAAAAAGGCAAAAGGCAAAAGTTAAGACAAAGGCCGCGCGCCTTTCGTCGTCGGCGGGTGACGAGAAGTGCGACGGCTTTTATCTCTACACTTTTGCCTTTTGCCTTTTTACTTTTGACTTTACTGGTCAGGCGAGTCGGGGTCGAAGGGGCGGTCGGCGAGGACGGCACGCATGTTGACCTGGCCGAAGAGAGTTTCGAGGTACGCCTCGAAGCGGTGGAGCGTGCGCGACAGCTCGCCCGCCCCGCGCGCCGAGTCGATCTCCTCCGCGAAGCGTTCGAGCGCCTCCCAGTCCTTGTACATCAGGTAGCGCTGGCCGCCCTCGCCGAAGGCGCTGACGGCTTCGAGCACGCGCGTCGCGGGCGGGCTCCCGCCCTCGGCCGAGGCGCGGCGCACGAGCTGGACGAGCCCCCAGAGCTCGCGCCGGAGTTCGAGCGACTGTTCGAGCTTGGTCGTGAACGAGCGGAAGAGCGCACCGCCTTCGAGCGTCGGGTCGAAGCTCTGCGCGAGCGCCACGACCGACTGCCGGTAGCAGTCGCGCAGGAGCCCCGCGGCGTTCTCCACCTTGGCGAAGAGCTGCGGCGGCTGCCGCACGGAGCACAGCCCCGTCAGCTCGTGCTCGAACGCCTTGCGCATCTCCATCCTCACGGCGTAGGCCGTGCCGTCGAGCATCTCGCTCGCGCCCGGCGCGACGCCCTCGACGAGCAGCGCGCGCCCCTCGATGAAGTCGAGCAGGGAGCGCGTCTCCTCGTGGACGAGCGTGAAGACCGGGAGCAGACGCTTGAGCTGCGCGTCGCTCAGGAGCGACGCCTCGACGAAGCGGAGCTGGGCGAGCAGCCGCGAGAAGGCGCGGAAGATTTCGAGCAGGTCTTCGCCCAGGTCGTCCGGCGTGAGGCCGTGCGCCAGCGCGACGAGCCGCTCCTGCAACTCCGCCGCGCCCGCGCCCTGCCCCGCGTCGACGATCAGTCCCGCGGCCTCCGAGCGCCGCAGCTCGCGCTCCAGCACGTTCCCGATGCTCGACCACGCGGCGAAGCCGACGGTCTGAGATTCGAGCAGCGCGTCGCACA
>DASVSK010000722.1:0-3475 GCA_036388135.1 Pyrinomonadaceae bacterium
GGGCATCCGCCACTCCCGCAAGGCGCTCGACTTCCTCGCGGCGCGCGGCGCGACCGACGGCGCGGAAGACCCCGCGCCGCACGCGCTCCGGCTCGAATGGTACGAGGGACTGGGCGAGGTGCTGCGCGTGCAGGCGCGCTACTCCGAGGCGGTCGAGGCTTACCAGTCGATGCGCGCCGCGGCCGAGGCCCTACGGGCGACGCCCGCGCAGGCGCGCGCGTGGAACGAGATCGCGCTCGTGCAGAGCAGCCAGGGCGACAACCGCGCCGCCTTCGAGAGCACGCAGCGCGCCGAGATGCTCGCGCGCGCCGAGGCGCGGGGGACGGGGGCGGCGGTCGAGCTGGCGCGCGCACTCTACCTCCAGAGTCAGGCGTGGTCGCGCCTCGGCGACGCGCGCGCGGCCATCACGCTCGCCGAGCGCGCCCTGTCGCTCGTCGACGCCCTCGGCGACGAGGGGCGCAGGGTGCGCGCCGAGTGTCTGAAGTCTCTGGGGATGGCCTACCACACGCTGGGACAGTTCGCGAAGGCGGAGGAGTTCAAAGGGCTCTCGCTCGACATCTACCGCGAGCTGGGCGACCGACGCTACGTCGGCAACCTCCTCAACTCCCTGGGCGAGACGGCGCGGCTGTTGGGCGACTACCGGAAGGCGTTCGGGCGTTACAGCGAGGCGCTCCAGATCGCGCGCGAGACGGGCAACCGCAACGGCGAGATACTCTACCTGTCGAACCTCGGCGGGACGCGAGTGGGGCTGGGCGAGTACGTGGAGGCGGAGGCCGAGCTGCGCTTGACGATAGAGATGGCGAGGGCCGCGGGCTACGTCGGCGTCTCGGAGAACTACCGCTTTCTGGCGCAGGCGCTGCTGGGTCAGGGGCGGGTCGTGGAGGCGGGGGAGGCGGCGCTGCGCGCGCTGGAACTCGGGCACGAGATAGAGAACCAGGAGCACGTCGCCGAGGCGTGGCGCGTGCTCGGCCTCGTCGCCTCGCGCTCGAAGTCCGCGGTCGAGGTCGAAGGCCGGGCGCGCGACGCGGCCGCCTGCTTCGCCGAAAGCCTCTCCATCTTCGCGCGCATCCAGATGGAGGCCGAGCGAGCGCGCACGCTGCGCGACTGGGCGTCGCACGAGCTGGCGTGCGGCGACCCCGAGCGCGGCCGACGGCTGCGCGAAGAGGCCCTCGACTCCTTCCGACGCCTCGGCATGGAGCCCGAGGTCGAACGCATGGCCGCCGAAACTCTTCGGAGGGATGAAAGATGAAGGATGAAAGATGAAGTTCAGACGGCAGTCACTTCATCCTTCATCCTTTCACTTTCCACCCGCGGCCCCGAGCTGGTCTTCTATCGCGAACGATTCGAGCCGCGCCGCGCCCTTCGTCCCGCCGACGATGAAGACCGTGTAGAGTCTCCCGGCCTCTATCTTCAGACCCGGCGCGGCGAGCGTCGTGATGTTCTCGCCCGCGCGGCGCATCTCGATCCCCGCGCCCGCCGGCTCCGTCTCGGCGTAAGCGGAGGCCGCGCCGGACTTCACGCCCTTGAGCAGCGGCTCTGTGCGCCCGGTGGCGTAGACGTCCACCTCGCCCAGGTCGGGCGACGCGTTGACGACGCGCACGCGCGCCTTGCCCGCAGCCGGCGGCTCGAACTCGTCCGCGACGAAGCGCAGCTCGACGCCCTCGCCCGTCGAGAAGAGGCCGGAGCCGGCGGCCGGGTAGGCGACGACCGTGTGGTGGCGGCCGGTGCCGAAGCCCTCGGTCTTCTCGGCCAGCGGCTCTCCCGTCTCCTGCCCGGCCAGCCGCAGGCGGTAGACGCCGCTCGCGCTCGGCAGCTCGCGGTACGCGGTCACCTGCTTGTAGGTCGCGCCGTCGAACGCCTTGCCGTCGCCGGCGAACACGTCGAGGGGCGCGAGCCCCGGAACCGCGTGGACGAACCTCACCAGCGCGTTATTGCGCGCCGCGACCTCCGCGGCCGGCGGCGCGGTCGTCGAGCCCGCCTCGGTCCTGGTGGTGACGGGGCCGCCCCGCTCCGAGCCGATGCCGGCGCAGCCGGCCGCCGCCAGCAGCAACGCCACCGCCAGTCCCCGGAGGGCGAATCGCCCGCGGAGTATCTTCATATAAGACGCCCTCCCTCGTACTTCAAAAATACGACTGTACCGTTTCGCACCCCGGAAAGTCTCCCGGCCTGAACCGAGCAAAAGCCAAGCCAACCGCCGCCGAGCCCGCACGCAGGCGGGCTGATTAAGGCCGCGCGCGTCTTCACGGACGGCGCGGCGCGGGTCGGGGTATGCGTGTTGCTTCTGTCCCGCCGAGACTTAAACGGACGACTAAATCATACGCCGCCGGGTAAGTTTAAAGTGACGCGCGCGGTGACTGTAGGGAGAACGGATGGCGGAGAGTTCGGGCGGCGTCGTGTTCGACGCCGGCGGACGGGGGAGCGCAGGCCGCGGCGCGTCACGCTCCTCCGCGGAGAGATTTCCGTCGAGCGCACGGGCCCGGCGCGGGCCCGTCGAGGCGGACGACGGCGGCGGGCGTCGCGCGTGAGCGCCGCCCCGCATAACTAAACGCCCGGCCCCGACTTTCAGTCCGGCCGGGCCTCACTCAACAAGTAGAACATAGGGGGAACGTGAATGAGCAAGACGATTGTGGGACTGTTTGATAACTACCGTGAGGCGCAGCGCGCCGTGGTCGAGCTGGTCGAGAGCGGCGTCTCGCGCGAAGACATCGGCATCACCTCGCGCGACTACGCCGGCGACGCGGGCTCGGAATCACACGGCGACGACGACGGCTTCGGCGACAAGATCGGTAACTTCTTCTCCAACCTCTTCGGCGACGACAGCGAGCACGCCAGCCACTACTCCGAGGCGGTGAGCCGCGGCGGGGCCGTCGTGACCGTGGACGCCGAGTCGGACGACGTGGCCGACCGCGCCGAGGCGATCCTGAACCGCTTCGGTGGCGACGTGGACGAGCAGGACGCTTCGCCGCGCCAGGGCGCGTACATGGGCTCCGAGACGGCCGAGACCGGCCGCACGGACGTGGCCGAGGGCGGCGAGGCGCGCATCCCCGTCATCCAGGAGGAGCTGCGCGTCGGCAAGCGCGAGGTCGAGGGCGGCGGCGTGCGAGTCCGCACCCGCGTCGTCGAGCGACCCGTCGAGGAGGTCGTGCGTCTGCGCGAGGAGCGCGTCAACGTCGAGCGCCGCCCCGTCAACCGCCCTATCACCGAGACCGACCTGAGCGCCTTCCGCGAGGGGCAGTTCGAGCTGCGTGAGCGGAGCGAGGAGGCCGTCGTCGATAAGCAGGCGCGCGTCGTCGAGGAGGTCGCCATCAACAAGGAAGTCGGCGAGCGCACCGAGACCGTCCGCGACACCGTGCGCAGCACCGACGTCGACGTCGAGGAGACGGGCGGCTCGAAGGCGCGCGGGGCCAGCGCCAACACGCAGGACAACCCGAACCGGCGCAACCGCTAGGCCGCGGGCAGACCGGAAGAAGACGGG
>DASVSK010000723.1:0-5501 GCA_036388135.1 Pyrinomonadaceae bacterium
GGCGAAGCGGTGCGGCGACCACTTCTCGTAGAGCGCGGGGTTATCCCACGGCGTGCCGCGGAACTCCCACTCGACGAACCAGAGCTCCTCGGTCGCGCCGTACATGCTCGTCAGGTTGAAGACGCCCGCGTGCGAGACGAGCGTCTTGAACTTCACCGCCGGGTGGTCGTTGTGGCCGAGCAGCCAGTTGACCATGTAGCCGCCGTAAGAGGCCCCGGCCGCCGCCACGTTGTTGCGGTCGACGAACGGCATCGCGGCGACCTTCACCACGCCGTTCATGATGTCCGTGTAAGCCTTGCCCGCCCAGTCGCCCGAGATTTCGTTGGTGAACTGCTGGCCGAAGCCGACCGAGCCGCGCGGGTTCGGCATCAGCACGACGTAGCCGCGCGCGGCGTAAATCTGCGGGTTCCAGCGGTAGCCCCAGTTGTTGTTCCAGACGCTCTGCGGCCCGCCGTGGATGAGCACGACGAGCGGGTACTTCTTCGCGGGGTCGAAGTCGGGCGGGCGGACGAGCCAGCCCGCGACCTTCGCGCCGCCCGCGCCCGCCCACGTCAACTCCTCGGCCGCGCGGAGGCCGAAGCGCGCCATCTGCGCTTCGTTGGTGCGGGTCAGCGGGACGGCCTGGAGGCCGGCGCGACCCGGGGCCGCGACGCCGTCCATGCGCGCCGTGTAAATCTCGGCCGGCGCGGCGGCCGTCGAGCGCGTGAAGACGAGGAAGCGGCCGTCCGGAGAGATTTTCACGTCGTCGTTAAAGCCGCCGAGGAGCTTGGCGGGCGCGCCGCCGCCCTCCAGGGGCGCGTGGAAGACGGGGTGCTCGCCGCGCTCGCCCGAGGCGAAGTAGACCGAGCGCGAGTCGGGCGCGAAGACGAAGCCCTCGACGTTGGCGTCGAAGCGCGGCAGCACTTCGCGCGTGCGCCGCGTGTTCCGGTCGTAGAGCATCAGCCGCCAGCGGTCGGCCTCGAACATCGGCGTCGCCTGCGAGCGGTAGGCGATGAAGCGGCCGTCCGGAGAGTAGAGCGGCGAGGAGTCCGCGCCCTTGTTGTCGCCGGTCAGGCGTCGCGGCTCGCCGCCCGCGACCGCGACGACGAAGATGTCGCTGTTGGTCGAGGTTGCTTCCGACCGGTCGGTGTTGCGCGCGTAGGCCAGCTCCTTCGAGTCGGGCGAGAAGGCGTAGTCCGCCGGGCCGCCCAGGCTGAAGGGCGGCGCGTCCCAGTCGCCGGGCGTCAGGTCGCGCTCGTCGCCGCCGCCCGAGGGGACGACGAAGACGTGCGTGCGCTTGTCGCCCTTCCAGGCCGTCCAGTGCCGGTAGAGCAGACGCCCGGCGACGTGCGCCTTGACGGGGTTCCTGGCGGCCTCCTCGTCGCGGCGCTTGTTGCAGGCGTCGTCGGCGCAGTCGGGGTAGACGTCCGAGACGAAGGCGATCCACCTGCCGTCGGGCGACCAGACGGGGTCGGCCGCGCCGGTCGAGATGTCCGTCACCTGCTCGCGGTCGGAGCCGTCGGGCTTCATCGTCCAGACTTGGCCGCCGGTGTTGAAGGCCAGACGCCGCCCGTCGGGCGACCAGCGCGGCGCGCTCGCGTTGGCCGCGCCGTCGGTCAGGCGGCGGGGCTCGCCGCCGGCCGCGGGGACGACGAAGATTTGCGTGCGGCTGCGGTTGGCGGCCACGTCGGGGACGCTGACCTGGTAGGCCACCCAGCGCCCGTCGGGCGAGAGCTGCGGGTCGGCGACGCGCTGGAGCTTGAGCATCTCCTCGACGGTGAAGCGCGTGCGCGAGCCCTGCGCCTGCGCGTGAGTCAGCGCCGAGAGCGCGAGGGCCAGGACGCACGCGCGTGTGAAGAGAAGTTTCATCGGTTCCCTCCTGCGGAAAATTTCGGCTTGAAAGAGTTGGAAGGTTCGCCGGGGAATTTAACACAGGAGCGGCCGGGGCGACCACCCGACGCCGGGCGGGCGGGCGTCGACTCCGAAGGTTTTTCTACCGCCCACCGTCCACCGTCTACCGTCCACCCTTAAGATTGCGTGTCGTCTCGACGGTGCGGCGCAGGAGGTCGGCCGAGGCGCGCAGGCCGTCGCGCTCGCTCTCGTCTAAGGGGATTTCGATGACGCGCTCGACGCCGGCGCGGCCGACGACGCAGGGCAGGCTGAGGTAGACGCCCGCGATGCCGTACTGCCCCGTCAGGCGCGTGGAGACGGGCAAGACCGAGTGCTCGTCGCGCAGGACAGCCTCGCAGATGCGCGCCACGCACGAGGCGATGGCGTAGGAGGTGTAGCCCTTGCGCTCGATGATGTCGGGCGCGGCGCGGCGGACGCGCCCGAGCAGCTCGTCGAAGTCGGGGCACTCGACGCCTGCCCCCTCGCAGAACTCGCGGACGGGCACGCCCGCCACGCGCGCCGAAGACCACGCGGCTATCTCCGAGTCGCCGTGCTCGCCGACGACGTGCGCGTGAACCGAGCGCGGCTCGACGCCGAGGCGGCGGCCGAGCATCGCGCGCAGGCGCGCCGAGTCGAGCACCGTCCCCGAGCCGACGACGCGCCCCGCGGGCAGCCCCGAGAACTCCTGCGCGAACTGCGCGAGCACGTCCACCGGGTTCGTCGTCATGAGGACGATGCCGCCGAAGTCGCGGCTGAGGAGGTTCTCCATCACGTCGCGGACGACGACGACGTTGCGCCCGAGGAGGTCGAGGCGCGACTCGCCGGGGCGGCCGCCGACGCCGGCCGCGACGACGACTATGCTTGCGCCGGCCGCGTCCGCCCAGTCGCCCGCGCGCACCTCGACGGGGCGCGCCAGCGCGGCGGCCTGCTGCAAGTCCATCGCCTCGCCCTCGGCGCGCCGCGGGTCGGCGTCAATCAGCACGACCTCGCGCGCGACGCCCCGCATCATCAACGCGTAAGCGCTCGTCGCGCCGACGTGTCCGCAGCCGACGACGCACACGCGCCCGCGGTTCGAGTCAACCGAGTCGACCGTCACGGAAAGTCACTCCTCAAAAGTCACCCCTCACGGTAACGAGTTTTGATTTCAGACGCGTGCAGGGCGGCCGCAGAAAAGATGGGCGCGACCGGGTCAGTCAGGAACGGCTGAACGATGAGCGATGAAGGACGGACTGAAGGACTTGCAGCTTTCAGCCCGTCCTTCATCGCTTCAGGCGTTCCGGTCAGCGCTGCCGGAGGGTGGCGAGCTCGTCGATGCGCGCGCGGACGGCGCGCGCGAGCAGGCGCGTCTCGGCGGGCGTGTAATTGGCGGAGCGGAAGATGGCCGCCAGTTGGCCGTCGCTGAAGCGCGCGAGCCGCTGGCCTATCCAGCGCGCGTGCTCGACGCGCACCTTCTCGACCGCCCCCTTGTTCACGCCCGTGAAGTGGAAGTCGACGTGGCCGTCCTCCACCTTGTCGATGAACTTCGAGTCGGCGTAATCCTCCGGGTCGTTGCGGCTGCGCGTGAGCCGCCAGAGGGGCCCGAGGCCGCCGGTCTTGCCGAAGGTCGCGCCGAGGTCGCTGATGGCGTAGCGCAGCTCGCCCTCGTCGGGCGCGTGCAGGATGACGTTGTTCTCGTCCTTGAGGTCCCAGTTGTTGATGAGCACCATCAGGACTTTCAGCCCGTCGAGCTCGCGCGTCCCCTCGAAGGGGTTCCGCTCCCACGTCCACTCGTCGAGCCGCTTGATGCCCCTGGGGCGCGCCTCGAAACGCACGTTCTGGAACGTCCCCCGGCCGGGGATGGTGACGCGCGGGACGAGGTAGGTGATCTCGGTCTCGTAGCCCGCGGCCCAGATGAGGCGCGTGGCCGCCGTCTCCGACTGCGCCTCCTTGCCGACCTTGGCGACCCACTCGCGGCCGCGCGCGTCGCGCACGCGGTACTTCTTCGACCAGCCGCCCTTCTCCTCCTTGAGGAAGGTCAGCCGCCGCGTGGCGGGTCGCATCCCCGGCCCGCCCGGCCCCGAGGCGAGGTCGAGCGTCGCGGGGTTGCGGTCGCGCCAAAGCACGGGCGTGCCGCGCGGCAGCGCCTTCTTCGGCTTCTTCTGGGCGGCGGCGGCCGACGACGTGAGCGCCAGCAGCAGCAGGCTGGCGAGCGTTAAGACTGTGCGAGTCCTTCGTTTAAAAAACATCTCTTCCGGCCGGCAGGGCGTCGGCCGCGCGCGCGCGGCGACCCGGCACATGAGCCCCGCGCCCTGCCCCTGTCCTCCTTCGAGTTGATGCGGGAGAAATCGCGTAAATACTACCAAGCCGCCGCCGCGTTTGGCTACGGTCGGGGGAGCGTCGAAGGCCGGCCGCCCCGGCGTATCAGGCGCTCGGCCAGGTAGCCGTAGACCCACCACTGGAAGAGGACGCAGAAGAAGATGAAGGTGACGGCCGCCCACTGGAGCGCGCCGAACTCCTCGACGCGCCTCTCGTAGAGCACCGGCGTGGTCACGAGGAAGGTGGCGATGAGCATGGGGAAGTTCACCAGGTAGAAGGCCAAGGACGCGTGCGAATCGCCCCCGGAATCCAGCGTCGCCAGGATGGAGTAGCCCTGCGCGACGTAGGCGCAGGAGAAGAGCGCGAGGTGGAGGAGGAATAGTATCAGCCCGAGACGACTCCGCAGCACCTCCCCGGCGAAACGGAGCACCTCCTGGCCGAAGTCGAGCAGGTCCCCGACTATCCCCGCCGCCGTCTTGAACATGGCCGCCCACCTCCCCGCCGTCAGAGTCCCTTACTGCTTGAGCCCCGGCCTGACGGCGCGCTCCTTCTGCGCCGCCTGCTCGTCCGGCGGGAGGAGCGACCAGAGCCAGCGCACGGCCTCGCGAAGCTCCTCGCGCTCGCCCGAGCGCAGAGCCTCCTGCCCCTGCGCGACCCGGCGCGCGGCCTCGTCCCGGTTGACGAACAGGCGGCCGGGGTGCGCGAGGTGTCGGAACCAGTCCTCCCAGAACCAGTCCTGCGCGTAGAGCACCTCCGTCCGCAAAGAGCGCAGCGCCGCCGCCGCCTTCTTCACCCCGCGCACGTCGCCGCGCGCGTTCGACTCCGACAGCTCGCGCCGGAGCGCCGCCAGCCGCTCGCGCTGCGCGTCGGTGCCGTGGCCGTTGACGGTCTCGGCGGCCGACTCGGCGAGCCGCTCGGCGTCCTCCGCGCCCGAGCCCGCGGGCGTGATGCCGGCGCGGCGCTCAAGCCCCGCGACCCGCGCACGCGCCTCGCGCACGCGGGCGACGACGCGCGCGGCGTGGTCGTGGTCTTCCATGTCGCCGGTCGGCCGGTACGCCCCCAGCTCGATGTCGAAGTCCTCCAGCTCGCGCCGCAGCCGCTCGGCCTCCTCGCGCCGCGGGTCGGCGCGGCGGCGCGCGGCGGCGTCAGGCTCGTCGGGCGCGTGGCCGTCTTCGTAGACCACCTCGGGGAAGTTGAAGTCGTCCCCCTCCTCGTCGGCCTCGCGCGCGGCCGCGAGCATCAGGTGCGCTTCGACGCGCGTGAGCCGTACCAGGCAGTTCTCGATTTCCAGGTGCGCGCCCGACAGCAGTTCGAGGTAGTCGGGCTCCTCCTCCTTC
>DASVSK010000724.1:0-2278 GCA_036388135.1 Pyrinomonadaceae bacterium
ACGGGCGCGCATGGCGTTCGCACGTCCGCGCACGCCCCGCGCGCGCATGAGAATGGCTTGCGCACGCCCGCGCATGACCTGCGCCAGCTTGCGAATGACATTGCCGCGCGTGTGAATGTCATTCGCACGCCCGCGAATGACATTCCCGCGCGCGGCAATGTCATTCAAAGTCGGGGGCAAAGCCAGGAGCGCGTGGTATATCGAAAGTTTAGTGGACGCTACAACTTCCGCCCGATGTGGCGGAGCCCGCCGTAAACATACAATCCCGTCGTCGCCTCGCAAGCGCCTCAAACCCCTCGCCCCATTACTCGGAAGACTGAATGACGGAGGAGAAGTATGTCCGCACGACTGTTGCCCCGCAGGAGGAACCCGCAGGCGCTCGGCGCGCTCTCGCAGGGCGAGCCGTGGTGGGTTGGTCTCGCCTTCCTCGCCTGCTCGCTGCTCGCCTGCATGCTGCTGGCGCAGACGGCGCTCGGCTCCCCGCTCTGGACGCACAAGCCCGCGAGCGACATCAAGTGGTACCGCGTCACCGACGTCGGCACGCTCCTCGTCGGCTCGAAGGGCGCGCTCTACGCGCTCGACGGCGAGACCGGCCGCGAGGTCTGGTCGCGCGCAGACCTCGCCGGCTCCGAGGAGTTCGAGGTCGAGGCAATCGCGGGCACGCCGCTCCTGCTCGTCTCGGACACGTCGGGCGCTTTCAGGAAGGGCACGCGCCTCTTCGCGCTCGACGTCCTCTCGGGGCAAAGCGTCTGGGAGACGGAGAAGCTGCGCGGCGCGGCCGTCGCCGTCGAGCCCGTCTACGAGAAAGACCTCGTGCTGCTCGTCACGGTCGAGAACAACTCGGCCAACAAGGCGAAGCCGCGCATCACGGCGCTCAGGATGACGACGGGCGAGCTGGTCTGGGAGTCGGAGTACCCCGACAGCGTCGACCTCTACGGCATCGAGCGCGGCGGCAGGTACTTCCCCAAGTTCGACCTCTCGGGCGCGAACCCGCCGCTCTACGACGCCGACTCGGTCTACTTCACCTACGCGGGGCTGCACCGCTACTCGCTCGAAGACGGCCGGCTCCTCTGGGGCGCGAAGTACGACGTGACCGAGGGCTCCATCAAGCGCGGCAACGCGCAGGCCGTCATCGACGGCGACACCATCTACACGTCGGCCAAAGGGCAGTTGCGCGCCGTCGACAAGCAGACGGGCGCGTTGAGGTGGACGAGCAAGGACTTCGGCGGCGCGGTCGCCGAGATGCGCGTGAGCGGCGGGCGCATCTACGGCCGCCTCGGCGGCGCGTTCTACGACTTCTCGAAGCGCGAGTACGTCAACAAGAAGCCCTTCGGCGTCGCCGCCGTGGACGCGAAGACCGGCGCGACCGTCTGGTACTACGACAAGGCCGACGACAGCATCACCAACATGTCGCTCCTGCCCGAGCAGAACACGGTGCTCGTCGCCGACGCCAAGAACCTCATCGGGCTCGACGGCGCGGGCAGCGGCAAGGTCAGGGAGTCTTACAAAGTTAAGCTCGAATTCAAGAACACCCTCGGCGCGGCCGGGACGGCGGCGAAGGTCGTCAAGTTCGGCTTCGGCGGCCTCGGGGCCATCGGCAAGGGCGGCGGCGACGAGCGCGACGAGCCGGTCGCTCTCTACCGGCGCGAGAACGGCACGGTCGTCGTCGCGGGCAAGCAGCACCTGCTCGCCTTCGACCCGCGCTCGCGCTCGATAGTCTGGTCCGTGAAGTACGAAGCGCCGGGCGTCCCCGGCTGGCAGAAGCTGGCGATGGCGGGTCTGACGGCGCTCGCCTACACGTCGGCCACGGCGGCCGCGGCCAACAGCTACGCGGGCACCTCAGAGAACCGCTGGGCGAACAGACAGCGCGTCGGTTCGCTCGTCGCTTACGAGCAGTTCGTCAGCAAGCGTTACAGCGCGACGAAGCAGACGGGCAACTACGTCTACGTGCTGACGACGGTCAGGGACGGCAAGGAGAAGGGCGCGGGGCTCGTCGGCGTCCACATGGAGACGGGGCGCGGCGACCGCCAGATAATCTTCAAGGACAAGGAGCCCGACTACCAGGTCGACGAGCTGGCCGGGCGCGTCTTCAACCTCCGCAACGCGAAAGAGCTTTCCGCCTTCGCGGTCGACGCCGCGCCCCCCGCCGAGGAGAAGAAGGACTGACGCGCCGGCGGCCCCCGCCGTTTTCGGCCGGGTGAAACCCGACAAGAGACGTTCGGCCGCCGCGGGCGGGGGCGCGGCCCGACGCTCTACACGCGTCCCCGCCCGCGGCGGC
>DASVSK010000725.1:0-4882 GCA_036388135.1 Pyrinomonadaceae bacterium
CCGACCCAGACGGCCGCGGACAACCTGGCCGGGATGGGGCCCGCTTCGGGCAAGGTCAGCGTGACGGGCTACCCCGGCGCGATGCAGGGGAGCGCCGACCTGCGCGTCGCCGCGGGGCGCATCGGCACACAGCCCTACGACGAGATAGTCGCGCGCGCCACCTTCAGCGGCTCCAACGTCACGCTCGACGCCTTCGACCTGCGGCTCGGCGACGGGCACGTCACGGCGGCCGGCGGCGTCGAGATAGGCGAGGGCGCGCACGGCGTCCCGAACGTCAGCGTCAAGGACTTCCGCGTCGAAGGGAAGAACGTCGAGCTGGGGCTCGTCTCCACGCTCTTCGGCGGCGGCGGGCTCCCTGCGCTCTCGGGCAAGGCCGACTTCAACGCCACGCTCTCGGGCAACCCGCTCGACCCGACCACGCTGAAGGCCGAGCTGACCGCGCGGGGCCGCGACGTGACGGTCAACGGCCAGCCCGCGGGCGAGCTGACGCTCAACGGGCGCATGACCGACGACCAGAAGTTCGTCGCCGAGCTGACCACGGGGCTTTTGGGTCAGCCGCAGGTCGTCCGCGCCACGCTCGACCTCGCGGGCGAGAACCTGCCGGTGACGGTCGAGACGACGCTCACG
Source organism: Pyrinomonadaceae bacterium (assembly GCA_036388135.1). Classification (GTDB taxonomy): domain Bacteria; phylum Acidobacteriota; class Blastocatellia; order Pyrinomonadales; family Pyrinomonadaceae; genus QHXN01. The sequence continues at coordinate 628 of DASVSK010000725.1, forward strand.
GGCGCAGACCTGACGCCGCTCTTCGCCGCGCTCCTGAACAACCCGAACGTCCGCGTGACGGGGCGCGCCGCGGGCACCATCCGCGCCTCCGGCGACCTGCTCAACGAGGAGGGCGGGTTCTCGGCCGACGCGGTCGCGGGGCGCGCGGAATTCACGGAGCTGACCGTGCAGGTCGAGGACGTGCCGCTGACGGCCGAGAACCCGCTCGTCGTCACCTTCAAGCCCAACGAGGTCACGTTCGAGCGGACGCGGTTCACGGGCCCCGGCACCAACATCGTCTTCGGCGGGACGGCCGCGCTCGGCGCGGGCGGCCGCCAGAGCCTGACCGTCAACGGCGACCTGAACCTGCGCGTGCTGTCGAGCGCGCGCCGCAACTTCTTCATGTCGGGCGTGGCGCGCGTCGCGGCCGGCGTCACCGGCACCTTCGAGCGGCCGCAGGTGACGGGCACGGCCTCGGTCGCGGGCGTCTCGCTCGCGCTCCTGCTCTCGAACGAGCGCCTGACGGCGACCGAGATCAACGGCACCGTGCGCTTCAACTCGAACCAGGCCAACGTCGAGTCCCTGACGGGACGCCTCGGCGGCGGCCGCTTCTCGGTGACGGGCGGCGCGCTGCTCTCGGGCTTCGTCCCCACGCAGTTCCGCGTCGTCGCGCGCGGCGAGAACGTGACGGTGCCCGCGGCCGCCTTCGTCACGCTGCCGTCCTTCCTCGGCGACCTCCCGACGACCGCCGACGCGAACCTCGAAATCCGCGGCGGCACCGAGGGCGTCATCGCCCAGGGCACGGTCAAGGTGCGCCGCACAGAGATTACCGAGGACATCGACCTCGCCGACCTCATCGACCGGCGCAACGAGGTGCCCATCACGTCGGGCGGCGGCGGGGGCGGCGGCGGGGGCGGCGCGGGCTTTCTCGGCCCGACGACCGTGGATTTGACCATCCAGGGGCAGGACGCGCTCGTCATCCGCAACAACCTTGCCGACATGGTCGGCTCGCTCAACCTGCGCGTGCAGGGGCCCATCGACGCGCCGGTCAGCTCCGGGCGCATCACCGCGACGCGCGGCACCGTTGCGTTCCGCAACGACCGCTACGAGATTCTGCGCGCCATCATCGACCTGCCGCCGCGCGTCGAGGCCCCGCCCGTCGTCAACCTCCAGGCGCAGTCCGACATCCGCGGCTACCGCGTGACGGTGTCGATGTCGGGGCCGATCTCGGGCGGGCTGACGACGACGGCCACCTCCGACCCGTCGCTGCCGCAGGCCGACGTCATCGCGCTCATCACGACGGGCAACCTCTCGGGCGGGCCCGAGGGCACTTCGACCCTGGCGCAGACGGGGCTGGGGACGGCGACGAGCCTTCTGACCGACACGCTGATTAACGCGCCGGTGCAGAAGGCGACCGACAAGCTCTTCGGGCTGAACCGCTTCGAGTTCGACCCGGTCATCTCGGGGCGCGGCGGCCAGAGCCCGACCGCGCGCCTGACGGTCGGCAGGCAGGTCAACCGCAACCTCGCCATCACCTATTCGACCAACGTGACGGGCGAGACCAACCAGGTCATCGCCGTCGAGTACCGCGTCAGCGACCGCCTGTCGTTCATCGCGCAGTACCAGCAGGGCTCGACCGACACGCTGCGCGCGAGCAGCAACAACTTCAACTTCGAGCTGCGCTTCCGGAAGAGATATTGAAGGAGAGTAGACAGTAGACGGTAGCCGGCAGCGCCCCGCGCTACGGCCGTCGAGGGTGACAACCGGGCGATTCGACTAAGAATGCTTTTCTACTGACTACTGACTACTGACTACCGTCTACTGACTACTATCTACTGACTGTGATTATCCAGCGGGTCTTACTTCTAACTTTCGCGCTGCTCGTCGCGCCCGTAGGCGCGTGGGGCAACGGCGGGTCGCGGCTCGCGCCCGACTTGAGCCGCTACGAGGGGCGCACGGTCGAGAGCGTGGCGCTCGACGTCGAGGAGGCTTCGGTCGAGGAGGCGGCGCTCGCCGAGCTGCGCGCGCGGCTGAGGGTCGCGCCCGGCTCCGCCTTCTCGGCCGTGCTCGTCCGCGAGTCCTTGCAGGCGCTCTTCGACACGGGGCGCGTCGCCGACGCGCGCGTCGAGGCGCGCGACGCAGCCGGGGCGGGCGGCGACGGGCGGCCCCGCGTCGCGCTCCGCTTCGTCATCCGCCCGCAGGTGTCGGTCGCGGGCGTCGAGTTCCAGCTCGCCGACGCCCCCGGCACCGGCATCGGCGAGGACGAGCTGCGCTCGCGCGTCACGCTGCTCGAACCGGGCAAGCGGCTCTCCGAGCAGTCGCTGCGCGAGAACGCCGACGCCATCCAGGCGTACCTGCGCGACCGCGGCTTCTACCGCGCCGAGGTCTCTTACGACCGCCGCCTCGACCCGACGCGGACGCGCGCGACGGTCGTCTTCGACGTGCGGCCGGGCGCGCCCGCCACGCTCGACTCGTTCCAGGTCGACGTCAAGGGGCTCGACGCCGCGGCGCTCGCCGCCGTCCGCCAGGAGTTGAAGCTACAGCCCGGCGCGCGCTTCACGCAGGCCGCGCTCGGCGAGGACGTCGCGCGCATCCGCCGCGCCGTCATCGAGACCGGCCACCTCGCCCCGCGCTTCGACGAGCCCGACGTCCGCCTCGACTCGGCCGCCAACCGCATCGGCGTCACGCTCAAGGGGAGCGTCGGCCCGCTGGTGAAGGTCGACGTCACCGGCTACGAGCTGAGCGAGAAGCGGCGGCGCGAGCTGCTCCCCATCGAGCGCGAGGGCACCATCGACTACTCGGCCATCGAGGAGGGGCGGCGGCGCATCCGCAACCGCCTCCAGGGCGAGGGCTACTTCTTCGCCGACGTCACGGCCGTCTGCGCCGTCACGCCGCCGCTGGCCCCCCAGCCCGACGCGCTCGGGGCCGAGGCCGACCCCTGCGAGCTGCTCAACCCCGAGGAGCTGGCGAACAGCAACGTCTCCGTCACCTACGAGGTGGCGCGCGGCCGCCGCTTCAAGCTCACAGACATCCGCATCGAGGGGACGGACAAGCTCACGCTCCCGGAGGTCGACGCCGACCTGCGGACGCAGACGGCCAACGTCCTCGGCATCGTCCCGCTGCTCGGCTACGGGCGCGGCTACACGAGCGAGGACGCGCTCGAACACGACCGCCGCGTCATCGAGGCGCGGCTGCGCGACCTCGGCTACCGCCGCGCCGCGGTCTCCGTCCGGCAGGGCATCACGCTGGAGAGCGACAACCTCATCATCACCTTCGCCGTGACGGAGAACGCCCTGACGCGCGTCGCGGGCGTCGAGACGCGCGGCAACCAGATTTACACCTCCGAGCAGTTGCGCGACGCGCGCTGCCGGGCCGACCTGCCGCCCGCCGAGGGCTGTCTCGTCACGGGCGGCCCCTACTCGCGCGCCGCCGCGCGCGCCGACGGCGAGCGGATGCGCTCCCACTACGTCCTCAACGGCTACATCGACGCCGACGTGCAGGTCTCGCTCGACGAGCTGCCCGCCGCCGCCAACGGCGACGAGCAGGTGCGGCTCGTCTACCAGGTCGGCGAGTCGGACAAGTTTTTCATCAACAACATCTACGTCAACGGGCTGGTGCGGACGAAGAAGGAGGCCGTGCTCGACGCCATCACGCTGCGCGAGGGCGAGGTGCTGCGCGGCGACGACCTCGCCGAGAGCGAGCGGGCGCTCCTGAACACGGGCGAGGCGTTCCGCCAGGTGCTCATCCGCACCGAGCCCGCGCCCGACGCCCCCGGCGGCTTCAAGCGCCGCGACGTCATCATCGACATCGAGGAGCGCAAGAGCCTGACGACCGAGTACATCGTCGGCTTCTCGACCGACACGGGCGCGCTCGGCGGGTTCGAGCTGCGCAACACCAACCTCTTCGGCATGCTCCGGCAGGGCGCGATCCGCACGCGCGCCAGCCGCCAGCAGCAGCTCGCGCGCTTCGAGTACACCGACCCGCGCTCCAAGCTCGCGAGCCGGTTCTTCGACCGGCTCTCGCGCCTCCCCGGCCGCGACGGGGGGGGCGAGAAGAGCTTCGCCCCGCTCACGCTCTCGCTCCAGTACCAGCGCGACACCAGCGTCACGCGCTTCTTCCGCACCAGCATCGACCGCGGCACCAACGGCATCGTCCAGCGCTTCGACGAGGGCGGCGAGCTCATCGACGAGTTCGGCCAGCGCACCGCCGGCCCCTCCATCAACCGCTTCAGCGTCAACCTTGAGACGCGGCGCGACCTGGAACTGGAGCTGACGCC
>DASVSK010000726.1:0-7415 GCA_036388135.1 Pyrinomonadaceae bacterium
AGCATCACGTCGAGCACGACGAGGTCGAAGCGGCCGCGCTCGCCGAGCAGGAGCGCGAGCGCCGCCTCGCCGTCCCTCGTCGTCTCGACCTCGTAGCCTTCGGCCTCAAGGTTGGAGCGCAGGCCGGCGGCGAGGTGCTTCTCGTCTTCGACTATCAGGACGGTGCTCAAGGTTTCGAGACCCTCGGGAGTTGGATGGTGAAGGTGCTGCCGCGGCCGAGCCCGTCGCTCTCGGCGTAGACGCGGCCGCCGTGCCGCTCGACGATGGAGCGGACGATGAAGAGGCCGAGCCCCGTCCCCTTGAACCGCGCCATGAAGTGGCCGGGCACGCGGTAGAAGCGCTTGAAGACGCGCTTGAGCTGGTTGCGGTGGATGCCGATGCCGCGGTCGGTGACGCGCACCGACAGGAGGCGCTCGCCCGCCTCGGCCACCTCGACCGAGACGCTGACGGCGTCGCCCGAGTACTTGACCGCGTTGTCCAGGAGGTTCGAGATGACCGCGCGCAGCTCCTCGCGGTCGCCCGCGACGCCCGCCCCCGCAGCCCCCGGCGTCTCGTCGTAGCGCAGAGCCTCGGGGCCGAGGTCGTAGCGCAGGCGTGCGAGGTCGAGGCACTCGCGGACGAGCTGGCTGAGGTCGACGAGCGAGACGTTGGAGGGGCGGCGCTCGTGAGCGGTGCGCCCGGCGTGCAGGACCTGCTCGACGGTGTGCTGCAGACGGTCGCTGTCGGCGAGCATGATGTCGTAGAACTCGGCGCGGCGCGCCGCGTCGACCTCGCGCGACTTGAGGGTTTCGAGGTAGAGGCGGATCGAGGTGATGGGCGTCTTCAGCTCGTGCGTGACGGCGTTGATGAAGGCGTCGTGCTGCTCGTTGCGGCGTATCTCGCGGACGAGGAAGGTGGTGTTGAGGACGAGCCCCGTGATGATGACGGCGAAAAAGATGATGCCGAAGACGAGCAGCGCGACCTGACGCCAGTTGAGCAGAATCCAGCCGACGTTGAGCGCGAGCGCCAGGATGACGAGGCAGACGCCGAACGTCAGGAAGAAGACGACCGATTTGCGGCGACCGCCGATGCGCATGCCGGCATTTTAAAGTAGGGCGGTGGGTAAAAGGAAAGCCGGGGACGCCCAACCCTCTGGCGTCCCCGGCTTTACCCTCTCGGGCCCGTCTTAACTTTTACGCGGCGCGCCTGAGCGGCCCGGCCTCCTGCCGTATTTTCGCCGGGGCGCGGCCGATGAGCTTGATGTCTTTGGCGAGCCCGAGCATCTGGAGCGTGCGGATGCCGTACCAGTTGATGTCGATCTCGTACCAGGCGAGCCCGTGGCGCGCGGCCGTCGGGTGCGCGTGGTGGTTGTTGTGCCAGCCCTCGCCGAAGGTGAAGAGCGCCACCCACCAGAGGTTGGTCGAGTCGTCGGTCGTCTCGAACCGGCGCGAGCCCCACATGTGCGTCGCCGAGTTGACCAGCCACGTCGCGTGCAGGTTCAGCGTGACGCGCAGGAAGACGCCCCACAGCATCAGCGTCCACCCGCCGACCGCGAACAGCGTCACCCCAAGGATGACCTGCGGCGCCCAGTAGAAGCGGTTGAGGAAGACGTGGACGCGGTCGCGCATCAGGTCGGGCGCGTAGCGCCACATCACCGCGTCGCCGTACTGCTGCGCCGTCCCCGTCAGAATCCAGCCCATGTGCGCCCACCACGTCCCGTCGCGCGGCGTGTGCGGGTCGCCGGGCGCGTCGGTGTGCGCGTGGTGGATGCGGTGCGTCACGACCCAGTCTATCGCGCCGCCTTCGAGCGCCAGCGTCCCGCTCAGCGTCTGCAGGTACTCGACCCACTTCGGCGTCTTGTAGCCCCTGTGCGTCAGCAGCCGGTGGAAGCCCATGCCGACGCCGAAGCTCCCCGACAGCCACCACAGCGCGACGGTCACCACGACCGCCGTCCAACTGAAGGTGAAGAGCGCGGCGAGCGCCCCCAAATGGAAGATGACCATCGCGCTCGACGTGGCCCAGTTGATGCCCGTCCGACTCTGTATGACCGCCGTGTTTTCGCTCATGAAGCCCTCGATTCTCAGACCAACCCCTAGGAATATTTCTGCCTCAACTTTGACGCGGGGGATGCTCCCAGCGTAGCAGCTACCGGCCCGCCCGTTTGTAATAGTTGTGTAATTCCTCGCCGCCCCTGTCACGTTAACCTACAGCCCTCAAGGGCTTAGGCTGACCGCTCCTCCCCGCGGCCGCCTCGCCCGGTACGAGTCTGGGACTCTTCCCCGCCGCTAATTCCACAGCGGCGCGCAATCCTTCATCGCCGGGATGAACATAGCGGAGGGTCATCTTGATGTCGGCGTGCCCCATCAGCCGCTGTATTTTCTTCACGTTCACATCCGCCTCGCCGAGTCGCGTCCCAAAAGTATGACGAAGAGAATGCGGGTGGATGCCGAAGATGCCGACCGACTCACAGGCCGACTGGAGCCGGCCGTAGAAGGAGCCGCGCGACGGCCTCCTGCCCGTCCTGTGGTGGACGAACAGGTCGCGCGACGGCGACTCCCGGTCGAGCCGGAGGAGTATCTCCCGCACCTCCGCGCTCATGGGAACGCCCAGCGTCCGCCGCGGGTCGTTTTTCCACTTCGGGTTGGAGACGAAGAGCAACCCCCGCCTGAAGTCCACCGAGTCTCTGGTGAGCCCCAGCACCTCACTGATGCGGAAGCCCGTGCCGAGCGCGACCCGCGCGGCGTCGTGAACCCAACTCGGGCCTTCGAGCAGCTTCGCCGTCAGCCTCTCCTCCTCCTCATAGCTGAGTGTCTGCACCGCTGCCGCGTCGACCGGCAGACGTTCCACGCCGGAGCATGGATTGTCGCGTATGAACTTGAGCGCGACGGCGCGGCTCAGGATCGCGGAAAGGATTTGCAGCCGCTGGTTGACGGTGGCGGGTTTAAACTGCCTGTCTTGCCGCGTGTGCGATTTGGAGTGTTCGAGCTTGAAACGCTCGACCGTAATCTGCGAGATGCGGTCGAGCGGTAGGTGGTCGAAGTACGGCCGCAGGGCTCCGACGGCCGCGAGCCGGCCTTCATAGTCCCTGCGGTGCAGCTTCGCCCAGGGAAGGTAATGCTCGTCAAGAAATTTGGCGAAGGTCATGGAGCGTTGCCGGCCCTTGTAGCGCCCGGCGTGTACGTCGTCGCGTGCCTGCCGCTCGGCCTCTTCGGCCTGACGGCGGGTGCGCGCCGTCGGGATTGCCGACTTGTAGGTCACGCCGTCGATCTCGAATTTGTAGAACCAGCGCTTCGACTTGGTGTCGTTACGTCTGTAAACGGCCATGCGAGCCTCCCGTAACGGTTGCGGCCATCCAGAAGGCGGCGCGCATTTTATCACCATAGGCGTCTTATCCCGCGAGCCTCAGTCGCTGGCGTTGCCCCTCACGCTCCAGCCACTCGTCTAGGGCCGTGCGCCTGTAACGCGGATCAGCTCCGGCGCGTACCTCGGGCAAGGGGTTCTGGTCTACGGGGCGATCAGACCACTCCTTGATGCTGCGCTCGTTAACGCCGAGATACTTTGCGGCTTCCCGGCGCGTCAGGTAGTTCTTATTCGAAATCAGCGTTTGCTCCTGTATCTCCCGGCGCGCTTCGTCATCGAGGAGGTTTGCCGCAGCGGAGCTTTTAGGTTCATGCCTGTCGGCCGCTCCGCGTACTACATCCTCGGCGATGCGGCGCATGCGCTCGTCGAGCTGTTCGAGCAGCGAGTCCATCACACCTCCCCGCGCCCTTCGGCGCGTATAGCCTCTGCCTCCCTGGCTTCATCAGAAGTTGGCGGAGCCTCATCGGGCAGACGGAGATTCACCTCGCGGGTCGCGACGCGCGGCGCACCAGCCGCGCGTCGCTCCAGCCCCTCCCAAGCGGCCAAGTCCTCGGCGCGTGGCTCGGCGGGGAGGGTTAGGACAAAATGTCCTAACCCCTCGCCAACTTCTTCACCTTCAATTGATAGCGGGAGGCTTTCCAAAACTTCGCTGATGTCCGCACCGAGTTTCAGGAGCATCTGTCGCAGCTTCTCGCCCTGCGTGCCCTCCAAGAGCGCCGCCCGCGAATCTTCGGATAGTCCCTGAAGAGCCTGCCTGCCCTTCTCGACATTCCGAGAGGCGTTGACGAAAGCCTGCTCGACCTTGACCGACGGCGCGCGTCGCGGGCTCCTCCTGCGCGCGCGGGGCGGGGCGTCAGGGATGTCGCCGTAGTGCTTCTCGGCGGCACGCTCGACCGCCCCGCGCCGGTCACTCCCGTATAGGTCGGAGGCGCGCGCCTCCGCCACCGCGGCGTCGAGGTACGAGGCGACCGCGGGGTTGAGGCTGTAGGCGGTCTTCTCATACCGCTTGCGCCCGGTGTAGTCGCCCTCTTCAAGGCAGAGGAGCGAGAACTTTTTGGCCTTCGACTCTTTGATGTGGGCTTTACGCCAGCGGCGGATCGCGCGGTCGGAGCACCCGAGGTGTTGGGCCAGAGCCTTGTCGAAGATTTCGAGACGCCCGCCCCCGCCGCCGAGCAGCCCCAGGATGGAGAGCGTGAGCTGCCGCGCCTCGTAACCGAAGCCGGCGAAGGTGAGCGCGAAGTCGAGGGCGAGGATGCCGTCCGCGCAGTCATCGAGCACCGTCGCCGCCCGCCCGCTCTCCCCGGTCTTATGGCTGTCGAGCCTGCGGCGGAAGGCCGCGGGCGTGAATGTGAGCACAGGAGCCTTCCTCGTCATGCCGTCGTCACCTCCCGCCCCGAGAGTTGAGAGAACAGGTAGTCGTCGAAGCCTTTCGACTCGCCCGGCCACATGAGCACGCGGACGGTGAATCGCTCGGCCTCAAGCTGCGTGATGAGGCGTTTGAGCGCGGAGGCCACCTGCGCCTTTTCGAGCACGTCCTTGTCGTAGGCGACGACGACGCGCCGGAGCCGCGGGAGGTTCGCGCGCAGGCGGGCGGCCAGCCCCCGCGTGTTGTTGACGCCGGCGACGCCGACGACGGGCAGCCCCGAGAGAGCGGCGCAGACGTCAGCCTTCAGCGTACCCTCGACGACGGTCAGTTCCTCCGCGCCCCACAGCGCGGGCCGGTTGGCAAAATGCACGGGAGAGCCCGATGAAGCGCCGCGCGGATACCTCTGGCGTTTAGCGCCGTCCACTGTCTCGGGGTTGCTGCTCAGCCAGATGTATTTGCAGCCGTCGCGCGCATCATCGAGGCGGCAGGCGAGAGCCTGGACGCGGCCGTACTCGTCGCGCGCGGGGATGAGAAAGCCGTGCGCCGCGTAGACCATGCGCCAGCGCCGGCCGTCGTGGTAGAAGCCGGGCACGCCCCCGCCGAAGGCGTCGAGGTAAGGCGCGAGTGCGTCTGCGACTCTCTCCCTTTCAGCGCGCGTCGCCGGGGCGCTCGCGTAGCGGTTGCTCTCGATCTCGGCCGCGCTCAATCCGCGCGCTAAGAGCCGCGACCTGTGCTCGGGACACAGGTAAAGCTCTACGGAGATGAGTCTCGTTAAGATGCCATTGACGAAGTCGGTGGGGATGCGATGCGGCTCGCAGTAATTTGCAGCCGGACTCTTGACCGGCGAGTCTGGAAGTCCTATCTTATTCATCGCTGATCCTTTCGCACATAAGATCAACAAGTTAGAACGCCTCCGGAGATTGAGCCCTCCAGGGGCGTTCGCTATTTAGGTGGGTTGCGCGTGCGACCTCCAAAAGCGAAGCCCCGTCGGTTGCCGGGCCACCCAGACCAGCAACTGACGGGGCTTCGAGTGCGTCGCGGCGCTGGAAGCGGGCGCGAGCACTAAGAAGCGATGTCTGGTCCCTTATCTTGGGTGGCAAGGGTTCAGACATCAGAGAGAGCGATTTGTAAAAGAGCTGGAAAATGAAAAAAGCCCGCTGGCACCTCAACAGAAAGCACGCCGCCTCAGCAGGCAGCGCGAACGATCTGCAAAAGTACCAACGGGCCTTTAACTCCTCCCGGTTTAATTCACCTCGACGCAGAGGCTGATACCCGGGCTTATGAATTATGGCTCGAAGGATCTGAAAGAACAGATAGGCGCGGCGCGTCAACCGCTTCCTTGACGGGCGGAGGATAACACTAGAAGAAAGATTGTCAACTACATTTTCGACTAGATAAAAAAGACACCCAAAGCGAGCAATATCTTTCGCCATGCAATGCCTGCTGCTGGCACTCTCTCAGGGCTTGAGACTTTTATAGCCTAGCAGTCAAAGTCACTCCCGCTGCAAAAACTGTTGCATTCTGCGGCGCGCGGGTTTACTCTCCCGGCTGTGGGCGGCACCTCCGCATTCCGCCGCCCGCGAGACACACCAATACCTAGCCGCCACCAGGCAGCTCGTCCCGTCTGACATGACGTGTGACTTAGAGCAGGGACTGGAGAACCGCGAGTAGGTCTAATGCGGTCTCCGTCAGGATGTCCGACACGCCAGGCGTAGGCATCTCGCCATTAGGCGTTCCGCCGCCCGTCGGCTCTTGCACGGCACCCGCCATCGGTGGCGGCGTAGGTGAGCCGGGGGTGCCCATTTCTCCTGCAATTGCGGGGCAGCTAAAGGCTAGCAGTAAAGCAGCCGTCATCAGAGTTTTCCGCATCGCTCTTTCTTTCTCCTGGTAATGAGTTGTCTAGTTGTTCTGCCGTCTATCCCGTGTGGGTATGACGGCGTTTTTCGTAATAGCCGAAAGTTCGGCTAACACAGGAAGGGCTTACCTCACATGACTTTAGCAGACGAGCGTCTGAGGGAACTAGATAACCCCACACTAACCGGGGATGAGCGCGCCCTGCTTCGCTCTCAGGTGGCGGCAGACCTCATCCACAAAGGCCAGTACGAGGCCGCGCGCGAGGCTCTAGACGAGCTGTGGCGGGGCACGGGCAAGCGTCCGAATGTGGAAGGTCTAAGAGACAGGGCGACGGCTGAAGTGCTGTTACAGGCGGGCGTGTTATCGGGCTGGCTCGGCAAGGTAAAGGGAGCGCAGGACACCGCGAAAGACCTTATCAGCGAGAGCGCGGCGCTTTTTGAAAAGTTAGGGGAGTCGAACCGGGCGGCAGCCGCACGCGCCGAAAGCGCGCTTTGCTACTGGCGGGAGGGCGCATATTCCGAAGCCCGTTTGATATTGGAGCAAGCCGCCGCGAACATTAGGGATGACGTCTCACTAAAGGCCAAAACGGTCTTGCGTTTCGCTATGGTAGAGACTTACGCCGGCCGATACAGCTACGCGTTTCACTTGCTCAGGGACTACGCCCCGCTCTTTGACGAGGGCGTGAGTCACACCCTGCGGGGAAGCTTCCACAACGAACTCGCCCGCGTGTTGAGGCGCTTGGGCACGGCGGAAGGCCGCCAAGATTACCACGACCGCGCCATCATCGAATACACCGCCGCCGTCTATCACGCCGAGCAGGCGCAGCATGAAAGCTACCTCGCGCGCATCGAGAATA
>DASVSK010000727.1:0-3427 GCA_036388135.1 Pyrinomonadaceae bacterium
TGATGAATGATGGCCGTCGTCATGCGGCCGATTATGCGAGAGTGACACTACGAGGTCAAACAACTCACGCGAGGCGGAAGCCCGACCTTGAAGACCAGGCGAAGGTGGAAGGGCGAAGGGCGAAAATTTAAAACATTTCCCCGCTCCCCTTTCGCCTTTCGCCCTTCGCCTCTCACCCTTCGCCTCTCCCCTTCCTCACGGCCGGGCTTCCGCCTCCGTGAGCATGGAATCAGTACGGCGCGGCTTGATTTCTCCTGCGGCTGCGAGTTCGGTTAAATCCGCCTTCTCCCTTAAGGCTCAAGGTTTTCTTCACCTTACGACGCGGGCGCGGCGTCGGGGCGCGGGCGGAATGGTGTTTGCTGAAAATAGCGGCGTGATAGGTCTCTCCCGTTTTAATTCGAGATGATTCGACGGAAGCGGAAGGAGTGTGAAGATGCGAAAGGTTTTCGCCGGTGTAATGTGCCTCTTTTTCCTTTTGACGACGCTCGCGCTCGACACGTCGGCGCAGGACAGGCGCAAGCGTTCGCGGTTCGGGCGTAAGGCGCGCACCGCCGCCATCATCGCGGGCGGCGCGGCCGTCGGCGGGCTGGTCGGCGGCAAGAAGGGCGCGGCCATCGGCGCGGGCGGCGCGGGCACCTACGCCTTCAACCGGCGCGCGGCCCGACGCCACTTCAAGCCGCGCACGCGCACCATCGGCGCGACGGCGAGCGGCGCGGCGCTCGGCGCGGGCGTCGGCGCGGCGGCGGGCGGCAGGCGCGCGGCTGCGGCGGGCGCGGCCGTGGGCGGCACGGGCGGCTATCTCTACCGGCGCTCGAAGCGCCGTCTGCCCCGCCGCTACTGAAGGCGCGCGCGGGCTTTAGACCGACGGGGAGGCGCGGGGCCGCGGCCCCGCGCCTCCCTTTATCGGGGTGCTTGCCCGCACGCACGTTCTGTATCAAACTACCCTCGCGCAGTTTCAACCCAGCCCGGATTACAGGAGCCGAAGCTTCATGTCACACGACGAAGAGCAGCACAAGCGGAGTCGGGTAGTGGTCGAGACGCCGACGGCGCGGCGCGAGGTGATTCAGCAGCAGACCGTGCGCTACCCTGCGCCGGAGCGGCGCGGATACTCGACGGGCGTCGTCGCCACGGTGGCGCTGCTCGCCATCGCGGTCACGGCCATCATCTTCCTCTTCCTGACGAACTCGGGCGACGACACGACCGAGGCCAACGTCAACATACGCACCGCGGCCGTCCAGCAGCCGACGCCGTTCACGCAAGCGCCCGTCGTCGTCCAGACGCCTCTGATGCAGCCGACGCCGACGACGGTCATCATCCAGCAGCCGCCGCCGACGACGACCATGCCCGCGCCGGTCATCATCCAGCAGCCGGCGGACGCCGGGGCCACCGCGCCGCCGACGACGACCACCGCGCCCTCCGCGCCGGCCACGCCGGCCGCGAGCGACGACTCGACGCTGCAACAGAAGATTGACACGGCCTTCGCGGCCGACGCGGCCGTCGCCGCCTCCACCGTCGACGCGACGGTCGTCAACGGGCGGGTCAGGCTGTCGGGCACGGTCAGCTCCGACGCCGTCAAGCAGCGCGCCGAACGCCTCGCCTACGCCGTCAAAGGCGTCCTCGGCGTCGACAACAAGATAGTCGTCACGGCCGGGACGCCGTGACGAAGTCAAAAGTAAAAAGGCAAAAGGCAAAAGTGAAGAGGTTAGGCGGCTCGTCTCGCATCGCCGGGCGATGAAGAGAAACACGCCGTCTCTAATCTCCTGACTTTTGCCTTTTGCCTTTTTACTTTTGACTTCCTCAGTACCCTTCCGTGTGGCGGCGCAGCCACTCGTCTATCTCTTCGTCGCTCGGGTCGCGGCCCAACTCTTCGCCGAGGCGCTCGGCGGCGACCTCACGCCCGTCGCGCGCGGCGTCTTCGAGCGATTCACCGCCGACGCCCGCCGTCCCCCCCTCACCCCGCGCCGCGCCGTCACGCGGCCCTGACTCGGACGAGTCGCCCACTCCGTTTCTCCTCCTCGCGTGTTTTTGGTTTGCGGCCGATGGTAGGCCCGAACGCGCCGCGGTTGCAAGGGGCGGGCGTCAGTCCTGCCCGGCGAAGCGGTAGCGCAGCAGCTCGCGCGAGCGTGAGGAAGCGAAGGCGACCGCGGCGAGGCAGCAGACGCCGCCGAGGACGACCGAGAAGGGCGCGCCCCACGCGGCCGCGACCAGCCCCGCCTCAAGCTCGCCGAGCTGCGGCCCGCCCATGAAGAAGATCATGTTCACCGACGTCATCCGCCCGCGCAGGCGGTCGGGCGTGACGAGCTGGCGGATGGTCTGGCGGATGACCGTGCTGACCGTGTCGGCCGCGCCCGCGAGCGCGAGGCAGGCGAGCGAGAGCCAGTACGTGCGCGAGAGCCCGAAGGCGACGGTCCCCGCGCCGTAGACGGCGACCGAGACGAGCACGGCCAGCCCCGGCCGGCCCCACCCCGTCTTGCGGGCGAGCAGCAGCCCCGTCAGCACCGCGCCCGCCGCCGTCGCCGCCAGCAGCCCGTAGCCGCGCTCGCCCACCAGCAACACGTCGCGCGCGAATATCGGCAGCAGCGCCGTCGCCGACGCGAAGAACGTCGCCACGAAGTCGAGCGACATCGTCTGCACCATGATCGGCGTCCGCCAGACGAACCTCAGCCCCTCCTTCAACGATTCCAGGCTGACGCGCGCCAGCTCCTCCGCCCTCCCCTTCCCCGGCGCGCGTATCAGCACGACGGCGACGATGACGGCGATGAACGAGACCGCGTTGAAGACGTAGACGGCCGCCGGCCCGAACCGCGCCAGCACCACGCCGCCCAGCACCGGCCCCGAGACCATCGCTATCTGGAACGAGACGAAGCCGAGGCTGACCGCGTTGGCGAAGTCGCGCGCCGGGACGAGCGCCGGGAGCAGCGCCTGCCGCGCCGGGTTGTCGAAGGCCGTGGCCGCCGACGACAGCGCCGTCAGCGCGTAGACGGGCCAGACCTGTTCGAGCCCCGACGCGGTGAAGGCGGCCAGCGCCGCCGCGCTCAGCAGCATGACGGTCTGCGTGACGAGGATGAGCCGCTTGCGGTCGACGGCGTCGGCGACGACCCCGCCGACGAGCGAGCAGACGACGATGGGCAGCACGCGCACGAGCCCGACCAGACCCAGCGCCGCGGCCGCCGCCGCCTCTCCGCGCGGGCGCGTCAGGAGGTAGACGTGCCAGTTGATGGTCACGAGCTGCATCTGCGAGCCCGTCAGCGAGACGAACTGCCCGACCCACATCAGGCGGAAGTCGCGGTGGCGCAGCGCCGCGAAAGACGAGCGCCGCCCTTCGGCCGGAGGCGAGTTGTCGGGAGTGCCCAAGCTTGTAAATGGCCCCTTGAATCGGAGAAGTTAAAAGTTTCCGCCGCCAGATTATCAGAGCCTTCCGCCGCAG
>DASVSK010000728.1:0-7432 GCA_036388135.1 Pyrinomonadaceae bacterium
TCCGCCGCGGCGGCCGCCGCCGCCGAACTGTCCTGAGCCATGTCCGCTGCCCCCTCAGTGCCCCGTGACGGAGAGTCAGATTCCTAAAGCCTCATCCTAAAGCCTTCCGCCCTTCAAAGCCTCCGGTAGTAGCCGCCCCCGGCGCACGGGCGGCACAGCGCCTCGCCCGCGGGGCCGGCGACCTCGCGCCCGTCGTTGACGCCCTCGCCGCAGCGCGCGCAGGCGACGCGCGAGCGCGGGCGTCCCGGCGCGTCCATCTCGCCGTACCGGACGCCGACGCGCTCCACCTTGAACAACTCCTCGTCGGCCGCCTCGCGGTAGGTCAGAAACTGCCGCTCCTTCTTCGACTCGATCTCGGGGTGGCGCGCGTCGGCCAGTCGCCGCGACTCTTCCAGCGCGACGACGCGGACGGCCTCGCCCGTCTCCGTGTTGAAGAACGTCGCCGCCACCTTGCCGTAGTCGAAATACTTGAGGCTCCGCCTGCCGAGCCTCGCGCCCGTCACCGCGCCGACGGCGTCGGCCATGCAGCGGTCGATCTCGACCCACACGATCAGCTTCTTGCGGTCGGCCCCCTTAGGGTCTTCGACGCCCACCGCGCGGCAGCCGAGCACGGCCATCCGCGCGCCGAGCAACTGCCCCGCGCACAGGTGGCCGTGCAGGCGTCCGCACTCCTCCAAAAGCTCGTCGAGCGTCTCCATGCCGCGAGTATACCGATTCCGCCTTAACTTTACCGCAACTTTACCGCAGCGATTCGCCCGCCCCGTGCGCCTAAGGCCGCGCGGTGACCCCGGCGGCCGGCGCGGCGGGCGCGTCCCTGTAGGCGAAACTCTTCTCGACGGACGCGAGCGGCTTGCCGTCGACCTCGGCGTACGGGTAGATGAAATAGTTGAGCGGCTCGCCCCGCTGCCGGGGCTTGAGGACGAGGTCGCGGCCGCGCGTGAACTCGACGCGGTTCTCGTCGTGCGCGCCGAAGAAGTACTCGCGCCGCGAGGGGTCTTTGGCCGCCTCCGAGGCGTCGACCGGCACCCAGCCCACGCCCCCCAGGTAGAACTCGGCCCAGCAGTGGTAGCCGCTGACCTGCCCCTCGCCCCTGTCCGCGGGGAGCGGGAAGCCGATGGAGAAGCGCGCGGGGATGCCGACGGCGCGCGCGTAGCCGATGAAGATGGCGTGGAAGTCCGTGCAGTTGCCGCGCCGAGCGTCGCACGCGTAATAGATGTCGCCGCGCCCCCAGCCCTGACCCGACTTGTCGTACTTGACGGTGGCGACGATGTGGTTGTAGATGGCGCGCGCCTTCTGCAAGTCGGTCTTCGCGCCCGCGGCGTCGACCACCTCCTTCGCCCAGAGCCTTATCTTGTCGTCGAGCGGCACCAGCCGGTCGGGCCCGAGCCAGCGCGCCGCCTCCGCGTCGGGCTTTCCGACGCGGCCCGGGCGCGCGGGCTCTTGCAGGCGCTCCTGCACGTGCTCCCTGCGCACGGCCTTGAAGCGCATCGTGACGGTGAAGCCGGCCGGCGGCGGGTCGTTCAGGCCGATGTGCAGGACTCTGTTCCCGAACTCCGCGTCGTCGACGCGGTACGGGTGAGGCGAGTCGATGCGCAGCTCCGTTATCTTCTGGAAGGGGTCGTCGTGCGGCACGGGAATCCAGAAGTCGACCCTCCTGGCCCCGGCCGGAATCTCTTTGACCGTCGCCTTGTACTCGAATTCAAAGGTTCGCTCGCGCGGCGTGACTGCCCCGGCGCTCGGGGCCGCCGCGCAGAAGAGCGCCAGCGCCAGCAACGTCGCGCCCCCGGCGTGCGTCAATAACGAAGTCGACCTACACATTTTCCCTCCCCACCCTGCCCCCGGCGTCGGGGACGCGTGCGCAAAGACCTGCCGCGCGTCGGTCCCCAGCGGCCGCGCGGGTCGAGCCTTTCGCCTATCTGATTTTCGGAATCCCGGAGCGCGCCAGCCGCCCCGAGAAAACGGGAGGGACGAGGTGGGGTGCTCACCGGGCGGATTTCGCGGGGCGCAAAACTTGCGCCCTCAAGAGAGCGCCGGTTCATTTCTTCATGGTTCTTCTCCTCACGGGCGTCAACACCTCACGGCCTCCTTCAGGGTCTCGATCAGACGGGGGAGCGTGCCGCCGTCGTAGACGGGCAGGCCGCCGACGAGTTCGCGGTAGAACGGCTCGTCACGCCAGGAGCCGCGCGCTTCCCGCGCCCCCGACGCCGCGTCGCCGACGTCGAACAGGTACAGCGCGGAACTCTTCCGCAGCGCGCGCCGCGCCGACGCCTTGACCTTCCCCCCCGACGCGCGCGCGACCATGACCGCGAAGTCGACGTCGACGAAATCCAGGAAGCTGTTCCCCTCGATCAGGACGCCGGGCGCTCTGACGCGTTCGAGCGCCAGCATGACGCCCCGCTCGACCTGCTCGTCCGTGACGATGGCCCAATGGACGTTCGACGCCCCCGCGTCCCAGTAGCGCCCCGTGTCCTTCCCCGCCGCGTAGGTCTGCGCGCGACCCGAGCGGACGACGGGCTCGTCGCTCAACAGGTGGCCGACGCAGCACGCGCGCGGGTCCTTGCCGCACGAGCGGTAATGCCCCCGCGTCATCTTAATCGCCTCCCAGCCGGGGAACGCGCGCAAGAGCTCGCACATCAGAGAGGTCTTGCCCGCATCCGACGAGAAGCCGCTCACCGCCACCGTCGTGCGCATCATACTTCCTCGACGCCCATTATAGACGGACGCGGGCCGGACGGGCACCCCTACGGCGACCGCACACACCCCGGCACCTCCCAACCCCGCTGCCGGAACCATAAGCCCGCCGCGCGTGACTGGAAGCATAAGCTCGCCGGAGTGGCAAAGTTATGCTTCCAGTCACAAGCCGACAGACACTCACAGTCGAGAGTACGTCAGGCCGGTTTGGCCCTGGTATTTGCCGCCGCGGTCTTCGTAGGAGACGTCGCAGTCTTCGTCGGATTCGAGGAAGATGACCTGGCCGATGCCTTCGCCGACGTAGACGCGGAGGGGGAGGTCGGCGAGGTTGCCGAGTTCGATGACGAGGCGGCCCGTCCAGCCGGCTTCGAGGGGCGTGGTGTTGAGCATCAGGCCGGCGCGGGCGTAGGTCGACTTGCACATGCAGATGCCGGTGACGTTGCGGGGCATGCGGAAGGTCTCGACCGTGACGCCGAGGGCGTAGGAGTGCGGCGGCATGAGGTAGTAGCGGGAGCCGTCGTCGGCGTCGCGCAAAGGGGGCTCGACGAGCGAGTCCTCGTCGAACTTCTTGGGGTCGATCTCGCGGCCGTGGATGGGCGAGAAGACGCGGAAGCCGTCGTCGGCGAGCCGCATGTCGTAGCCGTAGGAGGAGGCGCCCGCGCTGATGATGCGGCGGCCGCCCGCCTCGCGCACCAGCGCCGCCTCGAAGGGTTGGATGAGCTGGTGCTCTTCGGCCATTCGCCGAATCCAGCGGTCGGATTTGACTGACATCGTCTCGGTTTCCGGTAAGAGGTTTTAAGAGCGGCGGCCCGGCGTGCGTGGCCGCAGCCGCAGCATAGCGGGCGTTATGCGCGAAGTCCAGAAGGCAGGAAGAAGCGGGCAGACGGCGGAGGGCGGTGGGCGGTTAAAAGCCCCGGCGTCGAGAGCTTCGGATTACCCCTTTGACGTTCGCGGCGCGGGGCGGCTGCCCCCGCCCTCCGGCTAACGATTCCCGCGCGCCTGTGTGAGGCGCAGGGTGCCGTCGCCGACCGTGAAGGAGAGCGTCGCGCCGCCGTTGCCGGCGCGGGCTTCGAGCGAGCGCTCGGTCGGCTTCGTGCGCTCGCGGGGCGCGAGCCCGGCGAAGTCGTTCTCGATGCGCCCGGTGCGGAGCACCTCCGCGTCCACGTCGCCGCTGAAGCCGGGCGGCAGCTCGACCGTGAGGTCGCCGGTGGCGAGGCGCAGGCGCAGGCCGCGCCCGCGCCAGCTCCGCGTGGGGACGCGCACCGTGACGGGGCCGGAGGCCACCGTCGCCTCGACGTCGCCGCCCGCGAGCGCGAAGAGCGACTCGCCCCCGCCGCCGCCCCCGGCGTGGATGCGGAGTCCGCCCTCGACGCCGCTCACGACGAGCGCGCCGCGGCCGGCGTTAATCTCCAGGTCGACGGCGGCGGGCACCTTGAGGCGGTAGTCGATCTTCCAGGGCATCGCCGCCAGGTGCTTCGGCAGCCCGCGCGCGGCGCGCTTGGCGTACTTGCGTTCGTGCAGCCCGACCGTCATCACGCGCACGTGGTTGAGGTCTTCGTCCACGGAGAAGGTGTTGAGCGCGGCGAGCCGCGTCAGGTTCTCCTCGGTGTCGGCGGTCTGCTCGACTTCGGCCGTGATCTCGACCTCGTCCCTCTGCCAGCCCTCGACCGTCACCGAGCCCTCGGGCGCGCCGTAGACGGTGACCGAGCCGCCGTAGCCGAGCCGGCGCGTCTCGCGCCGCGTCGTCGTGCGCTTGAGCGGGGGCGCGGGTGTCGCCTGCGGCGCGGGCTTGTCGTCCTTCGGCTGCCTCCCGCTCTGCGTCGACGCGGAGTGCCGCGGGGCCGCGGGGAGTGCGGCGAGCGCGAAGAGCAGGGCGCACGCGGCCGTCAGGGTGCGCGCGCGGAGTTTCGGCGGTGTGATTCTCATCGGTTGCAGGCTACAACACGGAGGTCGAAAGTAAAAAGGCGAAAGGCGAAAGTAAGGAGGGCGAGAACTCGATAAAAGTTCCGCGCGCGCGCCGTCGCGTCCTCACCTTCGCCTTTTGCCTTTTTACTTTCGACTTCTGCCCGTCTTCTACCGCGGCATGAAGACGATTGAGCCGCGGCCGTTGGTGGTGTTGAGGAGCGCGCCGCCGTCGCCGACCTTGCCGACGACCTTGCGCTTCTCGTTGAAGAACTCGAACTCGCCCTTCTGCGCGAACCCGTTGAGGTCGATGTTGCGCGTGCGCGGCGCGACGGCCATGAGGCGGAAGCCCGACTCGGACGTGATGCGGAGCGTGATGTCGCCCTGCGTCGAGTTGAGGACGTAGGTGCCGCCGCGCAAAAGCTCGGCGTCGAAGAGGATGTTGCCGACCGTGTTCTCGACCATCACGGTCTGCGCGCGGATGCCGGTCAGCTCGATGTCGCCCTCGCTCGTGACGTGGGCGCGCACCATCTCGCCGCGAATGTTGCGGATGACGATGCCGCCGCTCATCGTGCTGATGTCGACGGTGGAGTTGAAGGGGACGCGGATGGTGAAGTTGACGTCGCCGACGTCCTCGCGGTTGTCGCGGCGGACGTCGATGCGCACGCCGTCGCCGCTCACCTCCGGCAGCATCTTCGCCGACCGCGAGTCCATCGTCGCCGTCACGCGGACGGTGTTCTTCTCCCACCCGACGACCTCGATGCGGCCGGAGCGGTTGAGGAGCTGGAGGCGTATGTTCGGCTGCGCGGGGTAGTCTTTCGAGAAGCGCTTCTGCGCGCGCGCGTGCGGGGCGAGGAAGGAGACGGCGGCCAGCGCCGCCAGCAGCAGCGGCAGGGCGCGCGGGCCGCGGGGGGCGCGTCGCGGGTGGGGGGTGTTGGCTGTCGCCTGCTTCCTCTACTTCCGGGCTTCTTCAGACGTCGGACGCTTTCGCCCTCGCGCTAGAAGCGCCCGCGCTCACCTCGGGCGAGGGCGCGGGCGCGGAAGGGGAGGCGGCGGTGCCTCTCGGCTCCCGCCTCTGCCGCCTCGTGTTACTGCTCGCCGAACTCGCGCAGCAGCTCGATCTTGTCGCGCAGCGCGGAGTTGAGCATCTCCTCCGCGACCTCGTCGTGCGGGTTCTGGCGCAGGTCGTTGAGCGAGTCGCTGACGGTCTGGTCGAGCACGTGGACGCTGCGGTCGAACGAGGCGCGCATGCGCGGGTTCCAGCTCGCCTTGTGCGCGCGGACGCGCTGCTCCCAGTAGTTGAGGCTGGCTTGGTGCTGTTCGAGGTAGGCGCGCGGGTAGGACTCGTCGGCGACGACGCGGCGCACGCCGGCAGACCTGTCGGCGCGCACGTCGGGCGCGGACTGGCGGACGGCAAGCACGGTCGCGGACGACACCGCGACGACCAGCGCCGCGACGCCCGCGGCCAACTGCGGGAGCGAAAGCTCCCAGCGCTTGCCGAAGAGGCGCGACCAGAAGCCGGAGGCGGCCGGCGCGGAGGCGGCGCGCACTGGGAGGCTCTCGGCCTCGACCATGTCGCGCACGCGCAGCCAGAGGGCGCGCTCGTCTGCGGGCGCGAAGAGCTGGCCGCGCGACTCGCGCGCGACGCCGATGATGGCGTGGAAGTCTTCGCGCGCGGCGGCGCAGGGGCCGCACCCGGCGATGTGCGCGCCGACCGCGGCGTGCTCAGAGTGGCCGAGCGTGCCGTCTAGGTAGTCACTGAGCAGTTCCTGGCACTTCTCGCAGTTCATTTCACCTAACCTCTAGCCTTACTTAGTACCGAGTTAGTCCGGGGGAAGACCTGAATCTCTTTCGCGTCGCGCGGCCGCGGCGTAAGGACTGCGGAAGTCGCGCGACACCTTTGGAAGCCTACTTGGGGTCGTTCTGTTGCCTGAGGAGCGTGCGGAGTTTCATCCTGGCCTTGTGGAGCTGCGACTTGCTCGTCCCCACCGAGCAGCCCAACAGCCTCGCCACCTCCTCATGCTCATGCCCCTCGACGTCGTGCAGCACGAAGACCGCACGGTACCCCGGCGGCAACTGAGACACCGCCTTGTCCAAAGCGATCCGGTCCACCACCGGCATCTGGCTCGGGTTCTCCGTCCCCGCCACCACCTGCTGCGGCGACTCCCCGTCCTCCGTCACCTGCTCGACCCTCACGCCCCTGCGACGGAAGTGCATCAGCACCTGGTTGACCGTCAGCCGGTGGAGCCACGTCGTGAAGGCGGATTCGCCGCGGAAGCTACCCGCCTTGCGGTAGAGCTGGATGAAGACCTCCTGCGCCAGGTCTTCGGCCTCGGCCGTGTTGGCCGTCATCCGCAGGCACAGCGAGTAGACGCGCCGCGAGTGCCGGGAGTAGAGCTCCTCGAAGGCCGGCATGTCCCCCGTAGACGCCGCCTGCGTCAGCTCGTGGTCGCTGGCACTCTTTCTCTCGAACTCGGGTGTCGTCACGTCTCCGAACGTCCGGCCCAGCAGAAGGTCGCCCGTCATCAACTCACAACTCTCCGCTTTAAACGTCACAGTGACGCGCCCGCCTTTTGTCGAGTTTGAAAAGCTTCCCCGGCCTGCGTGCGGCCCGCCGCGTCCGACTGTGGCCCTGTGCGCCGGGTCTATACGCGACTGTGATGCGGTGCGCGCGGCGCGTCGTTGCCCTACCCGCCTGAAATCAACGTTTTCCGCCGCCCGCGCGCGCCGAAATCTTGCCGCGGCGAGGCCGACCGACCGGATTCTAGCACAGGCGCGCCCGCCCCCGCCCGCCCTCCAAATCGGGCGGCCCGCCGCCCCCTAACTCACGCTCTCGGCG
>DASVSK010000729.1:0-1790 GCA_036388135.1 Pyrinomonadaceae bacterium
CAGCTCCTCCTCCGACGACTTGGTCAACACGACCTCGTAGCCGCGCGCCTCCAGCGCCTCGCGCAGCTTCGAGGCGACGGCCCAGTCCACGGCGGCCTCGCTCGTGCCGTTCTGTAGGTTCTGGCCGCTGGCGACCTCCGAGGGGTGGCCGGGGTCGATGCAGACGACGGTGCGCGCCTCGGCGGCCGCGGGGGCGGCCTTCGCGGCCTTCGCGGCCTTTTTGACCGGGCGCGGTGCCTCGCGCCTGACCTGCGCCGGGGCGAAGGGGTGCAAGAGCAGGAGGAGCGCGAGCGGGGTCAGGAATCTCATCCGTGTTCGGGTCGACCGGCGTTGTTCAAGGGCGTGATTTGATGGTAAAAAAGCGGTCGCGAAATCTGGCCCAAGACCGGCCTTCGGCGGCCGAGGCCGCGGGCATTATTCGACGCGCCGGACTCGATGTCAAACCACACCCCCTTGAGGCCGGGCGCGCGCCCCTGAGCCGCGCCCCGACGTGACGCGACGTGAGCAGTCGAAGCCCCGACCGCCTCTCCATACGACGCCGCCCCGCCGGGCTGCCGCTGATGCGGCAGTGGTGGGGCAAGCTCCTCTTCATGCACTGGCCGGTGGCGGTGAGCGCCCTCCGGCCGCTCGTCCCGCCGCAGCTCTCCATCGACACCTTCGAGGGGCAGGCGTGGGTCAGCGTGGTGCCCTTCAGGATGTGGGGCGTCCGCCCGTACTTCACGCCGCCCGTGCCCGGGCTCAACTCGTTTCTTGAGTTGAACGTCCGCACCTACGTCCTGCACCGCGGCGTGCCCGGCGTCTGGTTCCTCTCGCTCGACATCAACAGCCCCTTCGCGAAGTGGGGCGGCCGACAGTTCTTCTTCCTGCCCTACCACAGCGCCGAGATGAGCCTCGGCCAGCGCGAGAACTCCATCCACTTCGCCTCCGCGCGCCCGGCCGGCGACGCGCCCGCGGCCGACTTCCGCGCCGGCTGGACGTTCGGCGGGCGGCTGGCGCAGGCCGAGCCCGACTCGCTCGACTTCTTCCTCACCGAGCGCTACTGCCTCTACTCGGCCGCCCGCGAACAGCTCTACCGCTGCCGCGTCTTCCACGAGCCGTGGCCCCTGCGCGCGGCCGAAGTCTCTTCGCACGAGTCGACGATGCTTGAGGCGCTGGGGCTCGCCGCGCCCGCGGGCGAGCCGCTCGTCCACTACGCCGAGGAGCTGAAGGTCGACATCTGGCCGCTCGCGCGCGTCGAGCGCGACACGCGCGACCACGTCTTCGAGACGGCCGGGGCCTCCGAGTCGCTCGGCTGACACGCGCGCCGCCGCGGCGTAAGAATTTTCTTGACTCGCCCGCCCCCCTGACCTATTTTCATTAGCGCATTCCACACGCTGACACTCCCGAGCCGGGGACGCGTTAAATCCCGCTCAGTTTTTGAAAGCCCCGAACGGGGCTTCGGCCTTACGGAGCCGCCGGAGCTTTTAAAGCGCCGCGCGGCCTCGCGGGCCGCCAACCTCACGCGAGTCGCGCGCGTCGTGCGCCGCGGGCATTCTGAAAGCATTAGACATTCTGAAGGCATTCGCCATCTTCTTCGGCTCTTAGACGGGGACGTTTCTGATGACACGCTCGCAAGAACGCAGCAGCGGACGCCGCAGGCGTCGCGCCTCCGCCTGCCTCGCACTCCTCCTGCTGCTACAGGCCGCGCCGCCGCCGCCGGCCGCCTCGGCGCGGGGCGCAGACTCGGACGCGCCGCCGTCGAAGGCCGAGCAGGCCGAGACGCTGTTCGAGTCGCTCCTCGAATTCTTCTA
>DASVSK010000730.1:0-2315 GCA_036388135.1 Pyrinomonadaceae bacterium
TGCCTGTTTACTTCCGCCCTTCCTACGACGCCGTGAGCGCCGGGATGTCTATCTTGTACTTCTTAATCTTCGAGTAGAGCCGCGGGCGGTAGATGCCGAGGAGGTTGGCCGCCGCCTGCTTGTTGCCGCCCGTGCGCTGGAGCGTGCGCTCGATGACGAACTTCTCTATCTCTTCGAGCGTCATGTTGGGCGGGACGTCCCAGTTCGCGCCCGCCGCGTTCTTCTCCGGCAGCGAGCCGTTGTCGAACGGCAGGTCGACCGGGTCGATCTTGTTGTTCTTGGCGAGCAGCACGGCGCGCTCGAGCACGTTCTGCAACTCGCGGACGTTGCCCGGCCACGCGTGCGAGAAGAGGCGCTGGTAGGCCGACTGCGAGATGCCGTTGATGGCGCGCTGGTACTTGCGCGCGTACATCTTGAGGAAGTGCTCGGCGAGGAGCTGGATGTCCTCGGAGCGCTCGCGCAGGGGCGGCACGTGTATCGTGATGGTCGAGATGCGGTAAAAGAGGTCGTCGCGCAGCAGGCCGTCGCGGATGGCGTCGGCCGGCAGGCGGTTCGTCGAGGTGATGAGGCGGAAGTCGACCGGGTACGTCCTCTCCGACCCGAGCTTGCGGTAGCTGCGCTCCTGGAGGACGCGCAGGAGCTTGGGCTGCAACTCGACCGGCATCTCGGCGATCTCGTCGAGGAGGAGCGAGCCCTGCTCGGCGTGCTGGATGAGCCCGTCCTTGTCGGCGTGCGCGCCGGTGAACGCGCCCTTGGTGTGGCCGAACAGCTCCGACTCGATGAGCTCCTTCGGGAGCGCCGCGCAGTTGACCTTGATGAAGGGCTTCTTGGCGCGCAGGGAGTTGTAGTGGATGGCGTTGGCGATCAGCTCCTTGCCCGTCCCCGACTCGCCGACGATGAGGACGTTGGCGTCCGACTTCGCCACCGACTCGATGGTCTCGTAGATGGTCTGCATCTCCTTCGACGAGCCGATGATGTTGAAATACTCTGTGCGCGTCGCGAGCCGCTGGCGCATCGTCGTCGTCTGCTCAAGCAGGTCGCGCCGCTCCAACGCCTTCTCGACCTGCGGCAGCAGCACCTCGAAGTCGAACGGCTTCGGGAGGAACGAGTAGGCACCCGCCTTGATGGCCTCGACGGCGCGCTCGTACGTGCCGTAGCCCGTCATCATGATGACCTCGGTGGAGGGGCGCGTCTCCTTGACGTGGCGCAGCACGTCCATCCCGTTCATGTCCTTGTCGGGCAGTTGGAGGTCGCAGACGACGAGGTGGTGCCCGCTCCCGTCGAACACCTCGACGGCCTGCGCACCGTTGCCGGCCGTGTCCACGGTGTAGCCCTCCTCGGCGAGGTTCTGCTTGAGCGAGTCGGCCATCATCGGCTCGTCGTCGACCACCAGAATGCGTACTTCCTTACGTTCCACTTCGTCTCCCCCTGTTGAAAGGATGAACCCGGAACGGTGAACGATGAACTGTCGGGAAGAGCTTTTTCAGTTCAGAGTTCAGCGCTCATACTTCAACTTAGTCGCAGCGGCAGGCGCGCGCGGATACGGCCGCCCTCGTGTGTGACCTCGCCGCCGTGGGCGCGCACGATCCTGGCCGCGAGCGCCATCCGCAGCCCCGCGGCCCCGGCGAGGCTTCCGAACGGGTCTTCGCCCTCCGACACCGCCGCCCCCGGCCACTCGACGACCGCGTCCGTGCCGTCGCCGCGCAGCAGGACCTTCGACCCGCCCGCGTCGGCCGCCGCGCCTTCGCCCCGCGCGCCCGCGGTGATACTCTTTAGCGCCTCCGCGAGCAGCGCCGGGTCGAAGTCGCCTACGTAAGAGCCGCCGTCCGTCTCGACGTGCGCGCCTTCGGCCGATTCGGCGATGAGGCGCGCCAAATCCGTCCCGGGCTGACGCCGCAGGTCGAGCTCGCGCCCGAAGCGCACGAGCACGTTCATGTCCGTGGCGGCGCGCTCCAGCCCCGCGATCAGTTTGGCGACGGTCTCCTGCTCGTCCGCCGGGCGCTCGGCCTTCTCCAGACGCTTGCGCAGGAACGTGGCATAGAGTTTGAGACCGTTTAACTGATTCTTGAGGTCGTGTACGATCTGTACGGACGCACTCCCGAGAGCGCGGAGCGTCTCGGCATCTTGTAATTCGGTTTTTAAAGGCTTCATGCCGCCTGTTCGGGTTTCCGCCGGGAAGAGGTCTGCGTGACGGAAGCCGCCGAGTGCGTATGGGTCATGTACTAATTAAACCCAAGTCTCGTTGTTTTTTGTGTCGCGTTTCGATGCGCATCTTAACAAAAAATTTGAGTGTTTGCTAGTCGTACGTGGGGAGG
>DASVSK010000731.1:0-5535 GCA_036388135.1 Pyrinomonadaceae bacterium
CGACGACGTGCGGCTGGAGGTCGGCAACAAGCTGTCGCTGATGGGCGTCTTCCACCAGATACTGGTGCAGCACTTCCCCGTGACGGTGATGAAGTTCGCGGTCGTCACGCAGTGGCGCGGGCACGGGCGGCACCTCTCGGAGGTGAGGATTCTGACCGGCGACGGGCAGCAGCCCGTGGTGCTCGCCGAGCCCTCGCCCTTCGACGTCGTCCACGGCGGCGTCGCCAACAACATCAGCTTCTTCTTTAACGTCGAGTTCCCCGCGCCCGGCCTCTACCGCGTCCAGACGCTCATCGACTCCTCGCTCGCAGACGAACAGGAACTCATGCTCGTCCACGTCGACCCCGGCGGCGCGCCCGCACCCGACGACACCTCCGAGGCGGTGAACTGAAGAAGGCGGCTGACGGGCGGACAAAGAAAAAACTTGCCTTTTACCATCCCGGCGATATAATCCGCGCTCGCATCACGGGCTTGGGGATACGCCGCCTCAGTTTTACCTACCTGAGCCACATCTCGGCCGACTACTCACAACCTGACTCAACCGGAGGACTTATGCCTGACCACCATGCTCACGTGTGCCGCTACCTTTTGTCCGTGATTTTAATGGGAATGTTGACGCCCGCGCTCGTCTCCGGACATCAACGCCAGAGCCGCCCGGCTCACACCCCGGCGGCACACGGGCGGCCTCTCAGCCAGCCTCGACCGGCGGAGCCCTTACCGGCCCTGTCTCCCGAGACGGCCGCGCTCGGTTCGACGACGCGGACCCGGCAAGACACGAAGAGCGCGCTGACGAACGCCGACATCATCGACATGATAAAAGCCGGCCTGCCCGAAAGTACTATTATTCTCGCGATTCAAAAGGGGCCTGCTAACCTAGACACCTCCGCCCAGGCCCTCATCCAACTCAAAAAACAGGGCGCAACTCAGAGGATTTTAGACGCCATACTGCAAGGCCAGGCCGGCACGGCGGCGACGGAGGCGCGAACCGCCAACCCCGCTCAGCCGGGCAGGGCGACGCCCCCGCAGGGTGAGTTGCCGCTCGGGGTGATTTTAGTCGACGGGGCGCAGAGAATTCAGATGATGATGAGCACCCCCGATACGAGGGTAAGCACCGGCGGGATGATGCGCGTGGTCAACCCGCTCAAGAAGATCAGGAACAGAAATACCCTCACCGGCAGTCGCGCACAGCTACGCACCACGAACGCCTACCCGCTCTTCGAGACCGCCCTGGCCGCGAATATCAACCCGTCGGATCACATCACCGTGGTGAAACTTACCGTTAAGTCCGAGAGGCGGGAACTCGACGTCGGGCGGACCACCATGATGGTGGGCGTGACCACCGAGATACGTGAGAAGGATAAAGTGCCCGTCACCATCGAAGAGATTCAAACGAACGGACAAATTAAGGTGTATAGGGTGAAGACGTCCTCCTCGCTGCCCCCCGGAGAGTACGCGGTGATGCTGTCGTCCGGCTTTTATGATTTCGGGGTGGACGTGAGCCAGTAGGTGAGCGCCGGGCCGGCGTGTCGTGCGGCCGCCCCTTCATGTACAGGACTCCCGGGCCGGTGAAGTCTTAGCTTCAACGGTTGAGCCGGGAGTCTCCGTGAGTTGTCGGGAATGCGGATGAATGGACTCGAACCATCACGACCTTGCGGCCACTAGCTCCTGAGGCTAGCGCGTCTACCAATTCCGCCACATCCGCGTGCGCGAGTGGAGATATTAAAGGCGGGGTTCGAGGGGTGTCAAGCGGGCTCCCGTTTGGCGAAAAAGAGGCCCGGGCGATGTGTCGCCCGGGCCTCTCTCGTCCCCCTTGTTCGTAAGCCCGGGCGGCCTGAACGGCGCGCCCACGCTTAACTCCGTGCGGCCGGCTTAGTTGCCGTTGAGGCCGTCGTTGTAGCCGTTCTGGAAGCCGTGGCGGAAGTACTGCTGGTACTGGTAGCGGTCGCCGTAACGCGAGTTGTAGTCCTTCGTCGCGTCGCGGTACGCGCTGAAGTCGCTGACGTTGCGGTAGCCGCCGCGCCCACGATCCCTGCGGCCTTCCTTGATGCCCTCGTTGTAGCCCGCGTTCAGAGCGGTCTGCTGCGACTGCGTGTAGTTGCCGTAGCCGTAGTTGCTGTAGCCGCGGTTCCCGTACGCGCCCTGGTTGCCGTAGCCGCCGTAGTTGCCGTAGCCGCTGTTACGCTGCTGCTGCTGGATGATGTAGACGTCGCGCTGGTCGTAATCGCCGTCGCCGTCGCGGTCGCGCGGGTCGCGGCGGAGGCCGTAGGCGTTGCCGTTGCTGCGCTGCTGCTGGCGAATGTAGCGGTCACGCCGGTCGAAGTCGCCGTCGCCGTCCACGTCGCGGCGCGCCTCACGCCTGTCGCGGCGCTCTTCACGACGCTCGCGGCGCTCCTCACGGCGCTCACGCCTCTGCTGCGCGAACGTCACCGCGGGAAGCGCGAGAAACAGCGCCACCGCCAGCATGAGCGCCCTCGTCAAGAAACTTTTACCATTGCTCCTCATCTCTTTTAACCCTCCCCGTTTCCGTCGACTCATGCGCAATATGTTTACTGCGAAACCTGCCGGATAGATAAACAAGCGTCGTGCCACGCGTGCGCGGGCGTAAGTGCCCGCGAAAATTCCGCGACGCCAGACGTTTGGCGAGACCCGGCACACGATAAAGTGCCGGCGCGTTCTGTATGGTGTACGGAAAGGCGGACGTTTGCCGGGACGCTGTGAAACGGTCGCGTACGGCTCGGTTGCGGACGCGCGCGCGCGCTTGTTATAGTCGTGCCGTTCATAACGGAATCGCAACAATGAGTGCTGAGGCGGGGCCAGATGCGTCGGGTTTGCGCGCGCGCGCCGAAGAAGTCCTGCGGCGCATCGAGGGAGCCGCACGCCGCGCCGGGCGCGCGCCCGAAGAGGTCACGCTCGTCGCCGTCAGCAAGACTCACCCGGCCGCGCTCGTCCGCGAGGCCGCGGCCGCGGGGCTCCTGGACTTCGGCGAGAACCGCGTGCAGGAGGCCGAGGCGAAGGTCGTCGAGCTGAAGGCGGAAGCGCCGGCCATGCGCTGGCACCTGATCGGCCACCTCCAGCCGAACAAGGCGCGGCGCGCGGTGCGACTCTTCGACCTAATCCACACGGTCGATTCGGCCGCGCTCGCCGCGAGGCTCGAACGCATCTGCGCCGAGGAGTCGCGCGCCTCGCTCGACGTGCTCGTGCAGGTAGACCTCGCCGGCGAGGAGACGAAGAGCGGCGCGACGGAAGACGAGCTGCCCGCCGTCTTCGAGACTTTGAAAGGCTGTGAGCACGTGCGCTGCCGCGGGCTGATGACGCTCCCGCCGTTCTTCGAGGACGCGGAGCGAGCCCGCCCCTACTTCCGTAGGCTCCGCGAGCTGCGCGACGGGCTGCGGGGTCGCGGGGCGTTCGGCGAGGGCGGGGGCGAGCTTTCGATGGGGATGACCCACGACTGCGAGGTCGCCGTCGAGGAGGGCGCGACGCTGGTGCGCGTCGGCACGGCCATCTTCGGCGGGAGGGGCGGAAAGGTTTAAGCGCCCGCGGGCCGGGCGACTCCCGGCGGGGCCTTCTCAGGACATCATGGACAGATTCTTCACCGCGGCGGGCGTGTTCGTCTGGTACGCGATTGCGACGGTCATCCTCGTCGTCATCTTGCTGATGCTGGCGCGGCTGATTCTGAACAAGGCCGACCTCAACCCCTTCAGCCGACCCATCATCATGATCCGGCGGCTGACGGACCCGCTGGTCAACCCCGTCCGCAGGCCGATAGTGCAGATGGGCTTCAGCCCGAACGTTGCGCCGCTGGTCGTCATCCTCATCGCCATCCTGCTCGGCTATTTCGCCTCGCAGTTCATCGGCACGGTGCTCGCCACGGCCAGGGGGTTGATTAAGAGCGTGATGCTGGGCGCGCCGATCTCCTTCATCGGTTGGCTGATCTTCGGCGCACTCGCCCTGTACTCGCTGATGATCTTCGCGCGCATCATCATCTCCTGGGGCGTCAGCCCGCACAACCGCCTGCTGCACTTCCTCATCCGCGCGACCGAGCCGGTGCTCGGCCCGTTCCGCCGCATCATCCCGCCGCTCGGCATGATAGACATCTCGCCCATCATCGTGCTCTTACTGCTCGACCTCCTTCAGCGCGCGGTGGCGGTCACGCTGCTCCGCGTCTGAGGGGAGGGGCCGGGCGCGCGTCTCCGGGTCAAGGTGATTAACTACAGGGAAGACGGCGGCGCGCTCGTCTTCGCGGTGCGGGTCGCGCCGCGCGCGTCGCGGACGGCGGCGGCGGGCGAGCACGACGGCGCGCTCAAGGTGAGGGTCGCCGCCCCGCCCGTCGAGGGCGCGGCCAACGAGGAGCTGGCGCGCTTCCTCGCGAAGGCTTTCGGCGTCCCCTCGCGCGCCGTCGAGGTCGTGAGCGGGCGCGCGTCGAAGACGAAGGTCGTGCGCGTCGCCGGCGCGACGGCTTCGGACCTGCTGAGGCTCGCGGCCGGCGGGTGAGGCCGGGGAGAGAATTAAAGTTAAGGCGCCGGTCCCCGACCCCCTTCACGGATTCGGCGCGGGCGGCCCCGGCCGTGTTACAGCCGCCGGGGCGTTGTGATATATTTTCGACCCGCAGACAGTTCAACTTTCAAACTCAGCCAAGGAACCCATCAGACATGTCCGGACACTCGAAGTGGCACACTATCAAACACAAGAAGGGCGCTTTGGACGCCAAGCGCGGCAAGGTTTTCACCAAGCTGATTAAGGAGATTCAGGTCGCGGCGCGCACGGGCGGCGGCGACCCGGACGCCAACGCGCGTCTGCGCAAGGCCGTCTCCGACGCCAAGGGCGCGAACATGCCGAACGACACCATCGCGCGCGCCATCCGCCGCGGCACCGGCGCGGAGGAGGGCGTCTCCTACGACGAGATCACTTACGAGGGCTACGGGCCGGGCGGGGTCGCCGTGATGGTCGACTCGATGACGGACAACCGCAACCGCACGGTCGCCGAGATACGCCACATCTTCGGGAAGAACGGCGGCAACCTCGGCACCTCCGGCGCGGTCAACTGGATGTTCGAGAAGAAGGGCTACATCGTCGTCGCGAAGGAGGCCAAGCCCGAGGACGAGCTCTTCGAGATCGTCACCGACGCCGGGGCCGAAGACCTCCGCGACGACGGCGACAACTTCGAGATCATCACCTCGCCCGACGACTTCGACGCGGTGCTCGACGCCGTCAAGAAGGCCGGCATCGACCCGCAGGTCGCCGAAGTCGAGATGGTGCCCAAGGAGTACAAGCGGCTAGAAGGCATCGAGGCGCGCCAGATGCTCAAGCTCATGGAGGCGCTCGAAGACCACGACGACGTCCAGAAGGTCTCCGCCAACTTCGACATGGACGAGGCCGACATGGCCGGGGCGTGAAGGCAGACGTCGGATGCCGGATGCCGGCAGGGCGTCGTTTCTAAACCGGCACCTGACGTCGGGCATCCGACATCTTCTCTTATGAGAGTTCTAGGCATCGACCCGGGCAGTGAGACGACAGGGTGGGGCGTGGTCGAGGGCG
>DASVSK010000732.1:0-1718 GCA_036388135.1 Pyrinomonadaceae bacterium
GGCCTCGCGCGACACGCGGCTGATCTCCCCCGACACGAACTGGTCGGCGATCAAATCGCCCACGACCAGCACGCGCCGCCCCGCGAACGCGCGCACCAGCGCCGCCAGCCGCCCGCCCGAATTTTGTCCGTCGTCACTCGCCATCGTGTTGGGTGACGTGTGACGGGTGACCGGTGTTGAGAAGGGGACGAGTCCCGCAGCTTTTTCTCAACACTCGTCACACGTCACACGTCACACGTCACCTTCCTCGATAATCTTCCGCGCGGCTTCCAAAAGGTTCTCGGCGACGAGGTCGGGGCGGTGTCGCCAGGAATGGCCCTGATGTTCCAGCTCGCCGCGCCCGTAGCCCGTGAGCACGAAGGCGGAGCGGACGCCCGCGTTGCGCGCAAGCTCCGTGTCGCTGTGGCGGTCGCCGACCATCCAGCAGCGCGCGAGGTCGAGCCCGAGGTCTTCGGCCGCGCGCCGTATCAGCCCCGGCCTCGGCTTGCGGCAGTCGCAGTCGAGCCGGTAGGGCGGCTCGCCCACCGAGGGGTGGTGCGGGCAGTAGTAGACGGCGTCGAGCCGCGCGCCGCCCCTCTCAAGCTCCGCGGCCAGCACGCCGTGAACCGCGCCCACCATCTCCTCCGCGAAGTAGCCGCGCGCGACCCCCGCCTGGTTAGTGACGAGGACGGCAAGCCAGCCGGCCTCGTTGAGCGCGCGCACGGCCTCGGCCGCGAAGGGGAAGACCCTGTAGCGCGAGATGTGGTTGACGTACCCGACCTCCTCCGAGATGGTCCCGTCGCGGTCGATGAAGACCGCGCGCCGCCCCGCGCTCATCGCGCGCCCCCCCGTCCGACGAAAGCCGGATTGACGAAAATCAGACTGCCGGAAATCAAACTGACGAACGTCAGCGCCGCCTTCATCGCATGGCCTCGACCTTCCGCGCGTCCTCCGCCCCCACTTCGAGCGCGTGCGCGGCGCGCCCGAAGACCTCCTCGGCCGTGACGGCGGTCATGCAGCGGTGGTCGATGGGGCAGTCGCGCAGCATGCAGGGCGCGCAGTCGGGCGGGCGGCGCACGACCTCCGCCAACTCCGAGAAGGGGCGCGTCGTCAGGGGGTTCGTCGGCCCGAAGATGACGACGACGGGGCAGCCGACCGCCGCGGCGATGTGAGCCGGGCCGGTGTCGTTCGTGACAAGGAGGTCGGCCGCGCGCAGCACGGCCGCCGTCTGCGAGAGGTCCGTCACGCCGGTCAGCACGACGGGGCGCGAGCGCATCCGGCGCGCGACCTCGTCGGAGACGTCGGACTCTTCGCGCGCGCCGACGAGTATGACTTCGGCGCCGGACCTCTCCGCCAGCATGTCGGCGACGGCGGCGAAGCGCTCCGCGGGCCAGCGCTTGGCGCGGCTGTTGGTCGAGCCGGGGCACATCGCCACGAGCGGCCGCCCCGCGCGCGCGCCGCGTTCGCGCAGGATGTCGAGCGCCTCGCGCGTGCGCGCCTCCGGGGCGGGCAGACGCGTGTCGGGCCCGCGCGCCTCGACCGCGGATGTGCCGTAGAGCAGACGCTCCAGCCCGGCGACGAGGTTGAGATAGTAGAAGACTTCGTGGCGGCTGCCGCGCCAGTCGGGGACGGGGAGGCTGTGCGTGAGGAGCGCCGAGCGCCCCTGCGTCGCGTAGCCGGCGCGCGCGGGCACGCGCGCCAGCGCGGCGACCAGCGCGGGCGCGAAGGCGTTGGGGAGG
>DASVSK010000733.1:0-2024 GCA_036388135.1 Pyrinomonadaceae bacterium
GCAGCCTCTGAACGGGCTCCGCTTCGTCTCGGCCGCAGAGACACGGAGGCACAGAGTCTAAGAAAGGAAATATGAAAATCCTTCTTAAGCTCTGGGCCTCCGTGTCTCCGCGGCTAATTTTTTAACGGAAGAAGAGCGAGACGCTCATCACGAGGCCGATGGAGATGACGGCGAGGCGGACGAAGCGGCGGCCGAGTTTGTAGGCGAGGCGCGCGCCGGAGTAGCCGCCCGCGATGGCCGCGAACGTCATCACCAGCACGTCCGACCAGATGACCGCGCCCGAGCTGATGAAGTAGACGGCGGCCACGCCGTTGATGCAGATGGCGAGCAGGTTCTTCAGCGCGTTCATCCGGTGAATGTCCGTGAAGCCCAGAAGCCCCAGCGCCGCCAGCATCAGGATGCCGATCCCCGCCCCGAAGTAGCCGCCGTAGACCCCGACGAAGAACTGGAAGACGACCGCGCCCGCCCACCACGCCCGCGTGGGCTCGTGCGGCGCGTCGCCCTCGCCGCGCAGGCGGCGCGAGATGGGCTCCTGCGCCGCGAGCAGAAGGGTCGCGAAGAGGATGAGGAAGGGCACGAGGCGCGCGAACGTCTCGGAGGGCGTGCGCAGCAGCAGCGCCGCGCCGAGGATGCCGCCCGCCAGCGACGGCGCGCCGAAGAGCAGGAAGGTGCGCGCCTCGCCCTTCAGCTCGCCCCGGAAGCCGTAGGCACCCGCCAGCGACGCCGGCCACAGCGCCACCGTGCTCGTCGCGTTCGCCAGCACCGCGTCGCGCCCCACCCACAGCAGCGCCGGGAACGAGACGAGCGTGCCGCCGCCCGCGATGGAGTTGATGAGCCCGGCCGCGAAGGCCGCCGCCGCGATGACCACCACCTGCCAGAGATTCACGCGCCCGAGACTAACACAGCCGAAGGACGAAGGCGGAAGGACGGAGGATGAAGGGAGCGCCGCAAGGCCGCCGCCCCGTCCTTCCGCCTTCCGGGCAAACGCGCCGCGGATGATTTATCATCCGGGCGTGCCGCCGAAGCCGTCCTCGTCCCTCTTAATCTTCCTCGCCCTCGTCTTATGCGCGGCGTCCGCCCCGGCGCGCGCGCAGGAGGCGGGGCCGCCGCGGCCGCCTCTGCGCGGCGTCGTCGTCGACCAGGACGGGTCGCCGGTGCCGGGCGCGACGGTCGTGCTGATGGTGCGCGGGGCGGCGGACGTCACGCGCCTCACGTCAGACGCGGCGGGGCGCTTCGAGTTCCAAAGCCCGGGGACGTCCGAGTTCGTGCTGACGGTCACGGCGGAAGGCTTCGGCCGACTGGAGCGCGTCTGGCCGGAGGGGGAGTGGGACGGCGGCGAGCTGCGCCTCGTGCTCTCGCCGCCGGCGCTCGCCGAGCGGGTGACGGTGACGGCCTCGCGCACCGAGACGCGCCTGGCCGAGACCGCGGCGAGCGTCGTCGTGCTCGGGGAGGAGGAGCTTGAGACGGCGGCCGCGCTGAGTGCCGACGACCTGCTCCGGCAGGTGCCGGGCTTCCAGCTCTTCCGGCGCACTTCGGGCCGCGCCGCCAACCCGACGGCGCAGGGCGTGAGCCTGCGCGGCGTCGGCGCGAGCGGGGCCAGCCGCGCGGTCGTGCTCTACGACGGCGTGCCCTTGAACGACCCCTTCGGCGGCTGGGTCTACTGGGGGCGCGTCCCGCGCGAAGGCTTGCGCCGCGTCGAGGTCCTGCGCGGCGCGTCGTCCTCGCTCTACGGCAGCGGCGCTCTGGGCGGCGTCGTGCAGTTCGTCCCGCGCGGCGCGGACGACACGCAGCTACGTTTCGAGACCTCCTACGGCGCGCAGCACACGCCCGACGCGAGCCTTTACGCGAGCACGCTGCGCGGCCGCTGGGGGCTCTCCGTCTCGGCGCAGACGTTCGCCACCGGCGGATACGTCCCGGTCGCACGGCGCGAGCGCGGCCCGGTGGACACGCCCGCCGCCTCGCGCAACGCCTACGGCGAGCTGTACGTCCGGCGCAACTTCGCCAACGGGCTTTACATCTTCGCG
>DASVSK010000734.1:0-15971 GCA_036388135.1 Pyrinomonadaceae bacterium
ACTGGACGTGAAGCTTGGCCGCGGGCGTTTCCGAGTCGATGCCGACGTAACCCCCCGAGGAGATGCGCATCCGCTCGACGCCGCCGTTGCCACCCGTCCCGGTGTGGAACTGGATGGCGGTCGGGACGTTGTTGGCCGAAACCGTCCCGTCGATGGCGAACCGCAGGCGCGCGCCGCTCACGAACGCGGTGCCGTCGAAGCCCGCCGCGTAGACGTTGCCGACG
The DNA here is from genome assembly GCA_036388135.1 of Pyrinomonadaceae bacterium. Lineage (GTDB taxonomy): Bacteria > Acidobacteriota > Blastocatellia > Pyrinomonadales > Pyrinomonadaceae > QHXN01. The sequence continues at coordinate 225 of DASVSK010000734.1, forward strand.
TTATCGCCGTTGATTGCCGCGGCCCCGGCGCGGCTCTTCTTGAAGGTGAACATGGCCGAGTTGGCGTCGGCGCTGGTCTGCTCGTCGGTGATGCCGCGCGTGACCGAGGTGGACGAGTTAACGATGTGCAGGTTGGAGGTCGGCGCGGTCGTGCCGACGCCCACGTTGTTGGTGGTCGTGGAGTTGGTGCCGCTGGTCGTCCACTGCGCCTGCGCCTCTTGCGACTGGAGCAGCGTCGTCGCGAGGGCAAGCAGGCAGAGCGCGGCGGCGCGGGCCAGGCTGCCAAAGTTCACTCGTCGGTAAATTACGGTCGTCATGTCGTTCTTTCTATCGCCGTTCGATTGCATGTTGGACTGCGGGAGGCTGAAAAGCGCCTGACTTCGGCGTCCGTCGCGCGAGGCAGCAGTCGGTTTAATCGACCGTCGGCGAACACTCGAATTCTTGCAGCAGTGTTGCAAGTAGCAACCCGCATGCCTCGCCCGGGGCGCTTCATTGCAGTCGAATTACAGAACGATTATGAGATTCCGGGTCGCGGGCCTCCGGGAGGGATGTTTCGGCGTGCAGCACACCCACGCCCGGTGTGTTTCACCCTGTGTCACCCCCCGCCGAGGGGAGCGCGCGAGCCGGAAGGAACGCGAGAGAGCGCGGGTACCGGCGGGGCCGGCAAATTGTCTGCCGGCCCCGCGCCGCGTATGAATGCTGTCGTTGATTTAGCCTCCGCCGGGCGGGCGGAGACGGCCGATGGCGGCCTCAAGAGCCGCCTTCAGACCCGCGTGCCGACGGCCGGAGACGCGCACGCCGTCGAACGCCTTTTTTACCCCGTGCGCTTACTGGAGGCTGAGGAGCACGAGGATTTCGCCCGTGCCGCCCGCGAGGGATTCGAGCGCCTTGCCGATGATGGTGCCGGGGCTGTGCATCGGCCGCTTGCCGACCAGCACCGGCTCGGACTTCATCGCGTACCCCGCCCGGTCGCTCGTCACCAGCAGGTCGCCGACCTTGACGGGCCCCTGCGTGGCGTCGACCCTGACCTTGACGCGACCCGTCGTCGCCACCAGAACCTTGCCCTCACCCTTCTCGCCCAGCGAGATGCCGGGCTGCGCCGAGATGACGCCCGCCACCCGCGTGTCGTACGAGGAAAGGGAGGCGGCGACGTGGTTGTCGCGCTCGACGTCGAGGATGACGACCGTGCCGGCCGAGAGTTTCTGCGTGGAGGGAACCCACTCGGCCACGTCCTGATACTTCGCGTTGATGTTGCCGTCGACCGTGATGCTCCCCGCCACGTGCAGCTTGCTCGCCGGGGCCGACGTGCCGATGCCGACGTTGCCGTTCGCGTATTGACTGACGAACAGGCCGTAGACGCCGCCCACCTGCCGCACTCCGAACGCGCCCGGCAGGGTGGGGTGGTCGGCAGGGTTGAAGATCATGCTGTTCACCGCGCGGCGGATCAGCGTGTCGTTGTTACCGTCGGGGGTGGTGCTGTCGACTATCAGGCGTGCGCCGGCGATGCTCACGACCTGCGCGACCCAGGTGGCGACAGGCCCGGTGCGGGTGCCCGTGGAGAAGTACTCCCGGCCGGTGGTGTCGCGCACGCGGAAGGGCGTGTTGGCGCTGCCCGAGACGTCGAGCAGGAACGTCGGGGCGGCCGTGCCGATGCCGACGTTACCCGCCGAGGTGACGCGCATCCGCTCGACGCCGCCGTTGGCGGTCGCCCCTGTGTGGAACTCAAGGGAGGTCGGGACGCTGTTAGCCGAAATCGGCCCGTCGATGGCGAACCGCACGCGCGCGCCGCTGACGAACGCGGTGCCGTCGAACGCCTCCGCGTAGAGGTTGCCGATGTTGTCGCCGGTCAGCGCCGCCGCCCCCGCGCGGCTCTTCCGGAGGGTGAACTTTGCCGCGTTACCGTCGGCGCTGGTCTGTTCGCTGGTTACCCCGCGGGAGATGGCCGTCGTGGAGGTGCTGACGTGCAGGGTGGTCGCCGGGGCGGCCGTGCCGACGCCGACGCTGTCGGTGGTCGTGGTGTTGGTGCCGCTCGTCGTCCACTGCGCGCGAGCCTCGCCGGGCAGGCAGAGCGCCGCCGCCGCCAGTATGCAGAGCACCGCGGCGCGCGCGACAGGTGCGCCGAGCCGTGAGTGGTTAGCCGCAGTCTTCATCTTCATCTCTTACCCTTCTTAACTTCTTGTGAATGTTTTACTGGAGGCTGAGGAGGACGAGAATTTCGCCCGTCCCCTTCCCCAGCGGCTCCAAAGCCTTGCCGATGATGGTGCCGGGCGCGTGGATGCGCCTGCCGCCGACGACGAAGGGCTCCGACTTCATCGCCACGCCCTCGACGTCGCTCGTCACGATGAGGTCGCCGATCCTGATGGGCGCGCGCGTCGCGTCGACCTTGACCTTGACGCGCCCCGTGGTGGCGACGAGCGCCTTGTCCTCGCCCGCCTCGCCGAGCGAAAGCCCCGGCTTCTCGCTGACGACGCCGGCCACCGCCGTGTCGTACGAGGCTTTGGAGGCCAGCACGTGGTTCGTGCGCTCGGGGTCGAGGATGACGACCGTGCCCGCCGAGAGTTTCTGCGTGGTCGGCACCCACTCGGCGACGTCCTGGTACTTGGCCGAGATGTTGCCGTCCACCTTCACGTCGCCCGCGACGTGGAGCTTGGCCGTCGGGGCGGTGGTGCCTACGCCGACGTTGCCGCCGGCCGCGATGGTCATCCTGGACGCGCCGGAGGTGCCGAGGCTGAGCGGGTGCTGCGTGCGCGTGCCCATAATCATCCCGCCCGGCGCGCCGAACCAGCCGGACTCGTGTGACAGGACGCGCGCGTCGATGTTCGTGGTTCGCAGCGAGAACTTGGCGTGCGGGGCCCCGAAGACGTCGAGCACCTTGGCCCAGCTCTCAGCGTTCTCGGGCGTCGCCGTGCCGATGCCGACGTTGGCGGGGAAGCTGAAGGTTCCGCCCCCGGCGTTAAGGCCGAACTGCCCGGCGGTGACGTTGGCCGCCGTCGGCGCGCCCGTCGCGGCGGTGGTCTGCGTCGTGCCGTCCGGGAAGACGAACCCGCCCGCGGCCGAGCGGACGGCCCCCGCGACGTCGAGCTTGTAGGCGGGCGCGCCCGCCGTGCCGATGCCGATGCGCCCCTTCACGACGAGGTCGTTCTTGGCGGGGTTGGCGAAGGCGTAATCGTCCGAGACGAGGAGGCCGCCCGCCTTGAGCCCCGAGGCGCTGGTGAGGCCGGGCGAGTTGAGGACGAGGAGGTAGCGGTTCAGCTCGCCCGCCCCGGTGCCGGTGAAAAGGCTCGGGCTGCCCCCCGCGTCGAGAATCATGTTGCCGCGCACGTCCAGCCTCTCGGCGGGCAGCGCCGTGCCGAGGCCGAGGTTGCCGGTGGCGATGACGCTCCCCTGCACGTCGAGCCTCTGCGCGGGCGCGGTCGTGCCGATGCCGACGTTGCCGCCGGCGTCGATGAGCATCCGGAAGGTGTTGCTGGTGCCGAAGGTGAGCGGGTGCTGCGTGCGGGTGCCCACGAACATCCCGGCCGGTGCGCTCCACCAGCTATGGTCGTGCGACATGATGCGCGAGTCGATGGTCGAAGTCCGTATCGTGAACCTTGCGTGCGGGCTGCCGTAGACGTCGAGCACCTTGGCCCAGCCCTCCGGGTTGTCGGGCGTCGCGCCGATGCCGACGTGGCCGGGGTTGGTGGTCGTGATGTTCCCCTGCGCGTCGCCGACCCACTGGGCCGAGGCCGCGCCCGGCAGGCACAGCGCCGCCAGCGCGAAGGCCAAGAGGGCGGCGACCCTCCGCGCGCCCGCCCGACGCCGCGGCTGCTTGATCGTGTCAGTCATGTCCGTCTTCTCCTTCACGTCGTCACACACACGCCGGCAGGCCGGCCGCTTTTGAGTCCCGGCGTCTCGGCTCACTGGAGGCTGAGGAGGACGAGAATCTCCCCCGTCCCCTTCTCAAGGGGTTCGAGCGCCTTGCCGATGATCGTCCCCGGTGCGTGAATCTGCCGGCTCCCGAGCTGCATCGGCTCTGACTTCATCGCCAGACCCGCCACGTCGCTCGTCACGATGAGGTCGCCGATCTGGATGGGGGCGCGCGTGGCGTCGACCTTGACCTTGACGCGGCCCGTCGTCGCCACCAGCACTTTGCCCTCGCCGGCCTCGCCGAGCGAGATGCCGGGCTGCGCCGAGATGACCCCGGCCACGCGCGTGTCGTAGGCGCTGTGCGAGGCCGCGACGTGGTTGGAGTGGCGCGTGTCGAGGACGACGACCGTGCCGGCCGAGAGCTGCTGCTTGGTCGGCACCCACTCGGCCACGTCCTGATACTTGGCGTTGATGTTGCCGTTGACGCGGATGTCGCCGTTGACGTCGAGCTTGGCCGCGGGCGCGTTGGTGCCGACGCCGACGTTGCCGTTGATGGAGACCGTGCCGACGCCGCCCCAGCCCATGTCGCGGCCGATGGTCACGCGGTTCGCCGCGCCGCCCTCGTAGTACATGAAGCTCGCCAGCCTCGTCCCCGAATCGTGGACGGCGATTTCGGTGTTGTCGGCCGTCTCAAGCATCAGCCCCGCCGTGTTCGTGCTCCACATGCTGCCGCCGCCGAAGTTCGCGCCGATGTTGCCGACGGTCAGCGAGCCGGGGGCCATGTGCCCGTTTGAGACGGCGTAGCGAGCGCCGCCCCAGACGTTGGCCGCGCCGTTGACGTCGAGCCGCGCCGCGGCGTTCGGCGTCCCGATGCCGACGTTCCCGGAGTTGTAGACGACGCTCGACCCGCTCGTCGTCCACTGGCTGCCGCCGAGCTGCGACCAGGAGGTCTTGCAGTCGCCCGCGATGCAGAGGCCCGCCGCGTTGGCGTTCCCGGCCACGTCGAGCCTGTGCGCGGGGCTGCTGGTGCCGACGCCCACGTTCAACGCGTCGAACGTCAGCGGGTAACCGAGGAACGTGCCCGCCGCGTTGTAGGCCGTGAAGATGAACTTGTTGCTGTTCGCCTCGCGGTGCATCTGGTAGGCGTTGTAGTTGGGGGAGAGGATGGCCCCCGTGTCTACGTCACGGTTGAAGCCGATGCCGGCGTAGTCCGTCACGCCCTTGCCGAGCGAGAGCGAGTTGCCCGCGAAGATCGAGCCGTTGACGTCAAGCCTCTTCCCCGGCGTGGCGGTGCCGACGCCGACGTTGCCGTTGATGGAGACGGAGCTGATGACGCCCCACCCCATGTCGCGGCCGATGGACAGGCGGTTGGCCCCGCCGCCCTCGAAGTACATGAAACTCGCCAGCCTGTGCCCCGCGTCGTGGACGGCTATCTCGGTGCTGTCGGCCGTCTCAAGCATCAGCCCCGCCGTGTTGGCGCTCCAGCCGCTGCCGCCGCCGAAGCTCGCGCCGGTGTTGCCGACGGTCAGCGAGCCCCCGGCCATGTACCCCTGATTGACGGCGAAGCGCGCGCCGCTCCAGACGTTGGCCGCGCCGTTGACGTCGAGGCGCACCAGGGGGCTCATCGTCCCGATGCCGAAGTTGCCGGTCTGGGTGATGCCGATCAGGTCGCCCGGCCCCGAGCGCCAGAAGCGCGCCACGTTGCCGGTTGAGTACCAGACCCAGTCGTCGGTGGCGGCGGCCGAGCCGCGGTCGCGGAACTTGAAGCCCGCGCCGGAGCCGGTCGAAAGAACCTCGGTCGGCGAGTTGACGTGGAACGTTTGCTCGGGGGCCCCGGTGCCGACGCCGACGTTGTTGCCGGTGCTGGTCGTGTTGCCGCTCGTCGTCCACTGCGCGCGCGCCTCGGACGGCTGGAGCAGCGAAGCCGCGAGGGCGAACAGGCCGAACGCCGCCGCGCGTGCGAGCCGCCCGCCCCTCCATCTTCGATAAGTTGCGGTCGTCATGTCGTTCCTTCCATCCCCGTTCGTGTGTGTGTTGAGCTACAGGAGGCTGAAGAGCACCGCGCTTCTGCGTCCGCGCCCGCGAGGCTGACACCGTCGTGCCGGTCGAACCACTTCGACGGTCGTCGGACACCCGAATTCTTGCAGCGGTGTTGCGGTTAGCAACCGGCATGCCTCGTCCGGGGGCGCTTCGTTGCAGTCGAATTACAGAACGATTATGAGGTTCCGCGGCGCTGGCGTCGGGGAGGGATGTTTCGGCGTGCAGCACACGGGGGCTCGGTGTGTTTCACCGTGTGTCACCCCTCCGCCGTGAGGCGCGGGCCGCCTTCGGGCCCGCGCGCGCGGGAACAAAAGAGGGGGCGGCAGAGAATCTGCCGTCCCCTCTTCGAGCATGTCGTCTGTCGGTGTTTCGTCCCCGCCGGGCGGGCGGGAACGGCCGAGGGCGGGTTCTTACTTTCCTTCGACGGAGCCCAGGGCGGCTTCGATGGCCGCCTTCAGACCCGCGTACGAGCGGTCGGAGACGCGCCTGCCGTTGATGAACAGCGAGGGCGTGCCGTTGACGCCTACCTTCTGGCCGTCGACCATGTCGCGCCGCACCCGGCCGGAAAATTTAGCGCCGTCGAGCGCCGCGTCGAACCTGGCGCGGTCGAGCCCCAGCTCGGTCGCGTAACGCTTCAGGCTGTCGACGCCCAGCGCCGACTGATTGCCGAAGAGCTTGGCCGCGAACTCCCAGTATTTACCCTGCTCGCGGGCGGCCTCGGCGGCCTCGGCGGCCTTGAAGGCGTCGGCGTGCTGCGGGAGCGGGTAGTCGCGCGCGACGAGCCGCACGCGGCCCCCGTACTCGCCGACCAGACGGTCGAGCACGGGCTGCACCTGCGCGCAGCTCGGGCACTGGAAGTCTGTGAACTCGACGATGGTGACGGCCGCCTCCGCGCCGCCCTTCGAGGGCTGGTCGTCGGTGGCGATGTCGAAGACGGGCGAGACGGGCGCGGCGAGATGCGTCTCGACGGCCGCCCCCTTCCGCAGTCTTTCGGCGAACCCGGCGAGCAACCTCTGCGCTTCCGCCTCCCGCAGGTGGCGGATGATCTGCTCCTTCAGCCGCGCGAACTCGCCGTCGATTCTCTCCCGGTTCAGGTCGTAGAACTCCCGCGCCTTCGCCTCGGTCACGGGCGTCAGCTTCGCGTCGACTTCCGCTTCGAGCAGGGCGCGCGTCGTCACCTGCTTCTTCTGCGCCTCCTGCGTGAGCAGGACGTCGTTGACCTTCAGTTCGAGATCGCGCTGCCGCAGCCTGTAGACCTCCTCCTGCACGCCGTAGACGAGCGCGCGGAGGCTGTCCTCGACGTCGCCCGAGGTGATGCGGACGCCGTTGACCGTGGCGAAGAGGCGCGCGCGGTCGGCCGCGTTGGCGGGCGGCGTCGCCTCGCGAACGAGGATTTTTACGTCGGCGGCGGCGCGCAGCCGCGCGGAGAGTTTCCCGGCAAGCTCCTGCCGGCGCTCGGCTCGCAGGAGCGCGGCGACGTTCTCCCTGACCTGTTTGAACTCGACGGCCCCGCCGGCCTGCGCCTCGAAGCGCGCCTTGTTCCTGTTGAAGAAGGCCAGCGCCTCGGCCTCGGTCGTCCGCGGGGCTTTGGCGATGACCTCGTCTTCGATGACCTTCGTCGTGGTCACGCCGCGCCTCTTCGCCTCGGCTTCGAGGAGGAGGCTGTTGACCTGTAGGTCGACCTCGCCCCGCCGGGCCTCGACGACCTGCCGCTGAAGTTCGGCCACCTGCGCGCGCGTCTGCGGGCTGAGGTCTTGCGGCGTGATCTTGACGCCGTTGACGACGCCGAGCACCTCGGGCAGCGGGGCGTTTTCGCAGCCGCAATTCTCGACCGCCGCGGCCGGCGCGGGCGAGGAACTCTTCGCGGCGGTCTGCGCCGCGGCGGGGGCGACCGAGGCCGCCAGCAGGACGCTCAAACAGAAAATCCTTTTCATCAAATACCTCTGAGTTATCTTTCCGTGCGTTTTAATCGAAGTCTCTTTCGGCCCGTTTTAGTAAGCTTTAACCCACCCGCTCGCGTGCGTGAACTCTTTCTTCTCGGGGTCAATCGTCATGACGTAAGCGCCCGCCGCCCCGACCCGGCGGTTCGGCCCGAAGGTCAGGCGCGGGGTGACGCCCGTCTCGAACTCGTAGAGCCCTTCCAGCGCCGAGAGCAGCCGCTCGCGGGTCAGGTCGCGCCCGGCGCGCTGGAGCGCCTCGACGAATATCCTGGCGGCGGCGAAGGCCGAGAGCTGCGCCGCGGTGTGTCGCCGCTCGACGCCGTGCTTCTCCAGAAGCGTGCGGAACTCGGCAAGCCCCGCGGGCGTGACGTCGGCCGGGACGGTCGGGAAGGCGAGAAAGATTCTGTCCTTGAAGGCGGCCGTCGCGGACGCGAGCAGGTCTCTCCCGTCCATCACGCCGAGGAAGAAGAGGTGCGGCGTCCAGCCCAGCGCCCCGGCCTCCCTGACGAGCGCGGCCTCCGCGCCGCCCGCCCCGAAGATGAAGACGGCCTCCGCGCCTTCCCCCTTGAGCCGCCGCGCGGCCTCCGCGCCGTCGCCCCCGAGCTGTTTGAGAGCCTGCTTCGTGACCGCGCCCCAGCCCGCCTTCTTCAACTGCTCCTCGGCGGCGGCCGCGGCCGCGCCCGCCAGCGAGCCCTCGCCGTAGACGACCGCGGCGCGCGACTTCTTCAGCTCCGCTTTCGACGCCGCGAAGTTGGCGAGCGCGCGCGCCTGTTCGCCGACGCCGCCCAGCAGGTAGAAGACGTGGCGGTTCGGCGGCGTCCCCGTCTCCGGCATGAGCGTCGACGGGCCGACGAAGGGAATCTCCTGCTCGCGCGCCAGCGCCGCCAGCTCGACCTCCGAGCCCGCGCTGATGCCGCCGACGAAGGCGAAGACCGGCTCCTGCCCGGTCGGCGTCTCGACGACGCGGAGCGTTATCTTCCGGTTGTAAACACCGCCGCGCGCGTTCAGGTCTTCAAAGGCGGCCGCCATGACCTGTCGCATGGCCGCGCCCGTCTCGGCCAGCGCGCCCTTCGACGGCAGGACGACCCCGACCTCGATGCCCGTGTCGGTCAGCCCCGGGTCGCGGTCGGACTCGATGCGCTTGAGGTATGCGATGAGGTCGGCCATGTCGTCGGCCGACATGCGGTAGCGCGGCATCGCCACCAGCAGGCTGTTCCCCGAAGGGTCGACGCCGCCCGTCACGGCGCGGACGAAGGCCGACTCCGTGAAGGGGCCGTGCTTGCGCCCCGTCGGGTGCGTGTGGCCGTAAGGCTTCAGGAGGTGCGACCAGACGAGGCTCCCGGCCGTGACGCCGCCCTCGGTCTTGCCCTCGCCCCGCGCGCCGTGGCAGCCGGCGCAGGTCACGGTCGAGGAGGGCACGTCCAGCTCGCCGACGGCCGCCGCTATCTCTTTTCCCGATGCGCTCTCGCCGCGCAGGTAGATGGAGCGCCCGCGCCGCTCCTGCGCCGTGAGCGGCCGCGGCCCCGCCGAGTCCTGCGCCGGCCCTTGCGCACCCGTGGCGGCGAGGGCCGACGCGGCGAGACACGCGAGCGCGAGGGCGTAGGCGGCGAGTTTGAGACTTTTGAACATTCGGACAGCGGCCGGGCGGCCGCCGGGGCTCCTTACTTTGAGGCGACGCCCTTGTCGCCCGCGACGCCTTCGACGATCTTAATCAGCTCCTCGACCTTCGCCATCCCGAACGCCTTCTTCCAGAGGCCGGTCGCCTCGTTCCCGATGATGATGACGGTCTTGTGGTTCTCCTTGTCCTCGACGTATTGGCCGACCTTGTAGAGCGCCCAGTCGAGGTTCTCCTTCTTGCCCGTGAGGAACGTCCAGCCCTTCCCGGCGTGGAACTTCGCGGCGTACTCCTTCAGCCGCGCGGGCGTGTCGGTCGCCGGGTCGACCGTGATCGAGACGAGGAAGACGTCCTTGCCGACGCGGTCGCCGAGCGCCTCCTGAATCTTCTCCATGCTGCGGTTCATCGGCGGGCAGACCGAGGTGCAGGTGGTGAAGAAGGCGTTGACGACGACGGTCTTGCCTTTGAGGACGTCCGTGTAGAAGCGCACCTTCTCGCCGTCCTGGTTGACCAGCTCGACGTCCGAGAAGTACTTCTCGGCGGCCGTCGGCTCCTTCGCCGGCTGCGCGTGCGCGCCGTGGCCGGCGTGCGGGTCGGGCGGCGCGGACGGCTTCGGCGGCTGCTGCGCCGAGGCGGCCGAGGCGAGCGACAGGCAGAGCGCCGCCGCGAACAGAAATCTCTTCGTCATCACTTCGACTCCTTCGCGTTCTTTCCGAGGCGGCCTTCGGCCGCGTCGTTGATGATCTGGACGAGTTTGCCGGGGGCGGTCAGCCCGTAAGCCCGCGTCCACTGACCCGCCGCGTCGTTGCCGACAAGGACCGTCGGCGAATGCTCCTCGCGCCGGGCGGCCGAGGCGGCGAGCGCCCGCAGCAGCTCGTCGACCTGCGGCTTCGACCCCGTCACGAACGTCCACCCCGGCCCGGCCTTGAACTTCGCGCCCCATGACTTCAGACGCTCGGGCGTGTCCGTCACCGGGTCGACCGAGATCGAAATCAGATGCACGTCGCGCCCCGCGCGCTCGCCCAGCTCCCGCTGCACGCGCGCGAAGGTCGCGCCGAGCGGCGGGCAGATGGTCGTGCAGGTGGTGAAGATGAAGTTGACGGCGACCACCTTGCCGCGGACGAGGTCGCTGTAGAATCGCACCTTCCGCCCGTCCTGGTCTAGAAGCTCGACGTCGGGGATGCTCATCGCGCCGGATTTTATCGCGGGGGCGTCTACCCCGGACGCCCCCGCGTGCGTCGCCGTCGCGGCCTGCCCACCGCTTGACGGGCGCAAGTCCATCTTGCATTGCGGACACGTGCCCGGCTTCGTGGACGTCACCGACGGGTGCATCGGGCACGCGTAGTGAGCCGCCGCCTGTTGCGACGCGACCGGCGCGTCTCCCCGCGCGTGCTCCTGCGCGTGGCACGGGGCGGCGGCCGCGAGCGCCGCCGTCAACACGAGCGCCGCGCGCGGCAGGAACGAACGTAAAGTCCTGACTCCCATCTTCACCTCCCCCTCACTTCGTGACGCCGGCCGCCGGGCCGCCCGAGGCCGTCTGCAATGTCATGTAGGGCAACTGCCTGAAACTCACCCCCTGCGACTGGCTCTCGACGAATATCATGTAGACGCCGTCGCGCGGGACGTTGACCTCCAGCTCGTAGACCCCGCCGCCGACGGGCGAAGCGAAATCGCGCTTCTGCCACACGCCGGGCGTGAGGAAGAAGAGGACGCGAACGTCCTTCAGGCCGTCCTTCGGCTGGCCGGTGACCGCGTCGGTCAGCTTGAAACGAATCTTGTAGCTCTCGCCCGCGCGCGGCGGCGTCTGCTCCTTATTCAGGTACTCGACGCGGAGCGCGGTCTTCTGCTCCGGCTTGGCGTCCGGGTCGGGCTTGGCCGTCGCCTCGAAGCAGTGGACGACGCGCGGCGAGCTAATCAGGAACGAGACGTCGTAGGTGCCGTCCTTCGGCAGCCGCATCGTCGTCGCGTAGACGCCGAGCGACTCCTCGCGCAGGCTCCGGTCGACGACCTTCAGGGCGCGCGGCTCGCGCTTGTAATTCTGGAAGTTACCCATCGGGGCCGCCATGCCCTCCGAGTAGTAGTAGATCATCCGGTCGGCCGGGTTGGCGATGAGCATCGAGCCGCCCTCGGGCGCGGGCGCGAAGGCGTCGGCGCGGCTCGGGGTGCTCGCGGCCCCCGGGGGGGCCTGTCCGCCGGGGAACTTCACCACGTCCGGCTCCTTGCCGACGGTCGCCAGCCGAATCGCCGACACCTCCTCGGTGCCGAGCGAGCGGACGTACGCGAAGGCTTCGGTGAAGGCGACCTGGTCGGGTGCCGTCCCGACCGGAACGCTGTGCGCCAGGCGGTTGGTGGAGGCGTCGAAGATGTGGACGACGGAGCGCGCCGCGTTCGGGACGAAGCCCCAGCGGCCGCCGGGCGCGAACCGAACCATCTTCAAGCCCGGCTCCGCCGCCATGCGCGTCAAAAGCTCGTGACTCCGGCTGTCGACGACGGCGATGCTCCCGTCGGCCTCGTTCGCCACGTAGAGGGCCTTGCTCAGCGACGAGTAGGCGAGCGCAGAGGCGGGCGCGCCGGTCTTGACGTCCTTCAGCTTTTCGAGTCTCCGCACGTCGATGACCGAGAGCGTGCCGTCGTTGCGGTTGGTCACGAAGGCGAACCCGTTGTCTTCCGCGAAGGCGATTTCGTGCGCGCCGGCCCCCGTCCGGAAGTTCGCCGCGACCTTCAGGCTCGCCGTGTCGACGGCCGTGACGCCGCCCGGCTCGCCCTCGCCCGCCCCCTCGTTCGCCACCCACAGGTATTTCCCGTCCGGCTGCAAGGCGAGCCGCGTCGGCCTGACGCCCGCGCCCACCTCCGAGACGACCTTCCACGTCGTCGTGTCCACGACGGCGACCGCGTTGACGAGCGGCATGCTGACGAAGAGCCTGGAGCGGTCGGGCGTCAGCACCCAGTCCTCGCCGGGGCTCTTGAGCATGACGAGCGTGACGAGCTTGCTGCCGCCGAAGCCGAGCAGCGGGTCGATGACGGAGAGGTTCGGCTCCTGGTTGAGCGCGAGCAGGTAGTAGGCGTTCAAATCCACGTCGGGGCGCGCGCGCAGCGAGCCCTGGAGGTACGACTGCACCTTCTCGCGGCACTGCCCCGCGTCGGGCGGGGTGGCGGCGGAGCGCCGGCTGGCCCAGGCCGCCGGCCTGACCCCGGAGAGCGGAGTCCCCGTCGCCGTGTCGCGGACGCGGAAGCGCACGACGGCGTCCCGGCCCGCCATGACCTCGGACGCCCCGGCGGCCTTCGCCGACGGCTCGACCGTGAACTCTATCTCGACGCCCTCCCTGACGATCTTCTGCGGGCCGCGTGCGGCCTGTGGCGTCGCCGCGGGGGCGGGCGTCGTCGCCGCCGCCGCGGGCTTCGCGTCGGGCTTCTGCTGCGCGCGCGTCGGGGTAAAATTTATGGCGGTCGCGCCGAGGAGCAGCGCCGCGGCGAGCAGTTTTCGGCTGGTCTTCTTCATCATCATTTCGGAGTGAGAACGGGTCGGTGAACGCTTCGGTTCGTCGCTTCGGCGGGCGTCTCGTCACCGCCCGACCTCACGGCTGAAGGGGGCGGGTGACGCCGGAGACGGCCGCTAAAAATTGACAGACGCCACCGCGACAAACTACACAGCATACTGCCAGAGAGCAACCACCGTGCCTTGACGCTTTCCTCCACGGGGCCGGAATGGCGGGCGTTCGGGTGGATGCGCGGCGTCGCCCCGGCGGCCGATGTTTTAACGTAAAACACGGGCCTCCGCCATTGTCTCAGCGCGAATCACCCCGCGCGCCGCCCTTAGAAGCGGCGAATTTACCGTTTCGGACTTCGGGGACGAAAAAGCTTGACACGCGATGTGCAACAAATCTAGCATCCGTCGTCAAGTTAACGGGTCACACTGTTTGCCGGTCGGGCACCTGCTCCACAGGACGGACGCGCTCTTTTTCATTTTCGGGCTTGTCAGGCGCGGGCGCGCGTCCGGTATCTTTTAGATTAAGCCCGCGCCGCGGCCTTCAAGCTCCCCCGACGTTCAGACACATCCCACCCTTTCCGAAGGTCAACTCTCAGGAACCAAACGACCCCCGCAAAAAGCCAATCTTGCCACGACGCCGCGAAGGCCGCGGCGCACGCACCTGACGCTCGCGGGAGAAGTTCCGACCAAAGAGGGGCGCGGAGGGCGCTCGCATGAAGTTATTAGATGAGCTGGAGGCGAAGAAGTTCGACGGCCTGAAGGTCGTCCTCTTCTTCGCCGTCCTCACCATGCTGGTGACCGCCGTGGTCATCATCGTCTGGGAGAAGTTCATCATGCTCCCTTTCAACGACTGGCTCGCGAAATTCTACACCGACGGGAAGGCCCATTACGTACTTTCGCAGCGCATCGAGCACTTCTTCATCTCGACCACGGTGGACGTGCTCATCGTCACGCTGCTGCTGCGGATCGTGAGCCGGCAGCAGCGGCGGCTCGTCGCCAGCGAGAAGCGCTACCGCGCGCTGTTCGAGCACGCCAAGAATGGGATCGGCGTCCTGAGGGCCGACGACCACCGCCTGACGGAGGTCAACAACAAGTTCTGCGAAGCCCTCGGCTGCCAGCCGGGCGGGCTCGTCGGCAGAAGCGTCCACGACCTCGTCAGCGCGGGCGACGCCGGCCCGGACAAGGACCCGCTCGCCGAGCTGTTCCGGGGCGGGGAGTGGGACGACGTGGAGATGGAGCTGCGGACGCCGGCCGGCAACTCCATCCCGGCCTCGGTCTCGACCTACGAGATTACGACGGAAGACGAGCGGCTCATCATCCTCATCATCCGCGACCTGACGGAGCGTCGGCGGCTGGAGTCGGAGAAGGAGGTGATGCAGCGCCAGTTGTTCCAGTCGTCGAAGCTGGCCTCAATCGGCGAGCTGTCGGCCGGGGTCGCGCACGAAATCAACAACCCGCTGAACGGCATCATCAACTTCGCCCAACTGCTCAAGGACGACGGCGTGGCGCGCACCGAGGAGCAGCGGCAGATGGTCGACGGCATCATCGGCGAGGGCGAGCGCATCGCGCGCATCGTGCGCGACCTTCTGACGTTCGCCCGCCACAACCCGCGCGAGCTGACACGCGTCCACCTCGCCGAGACCATCAGCGCCTCGATGTCGCTCTTCGGCCACCAGTTCGTCAAGGACGGCATCGAGGTGGAGATAGACGTCGAGGAAGATTTGCCCGCCGTGATGGCCGACGGCTCGCGCCTCCGGCAGGTCGTCATCAACATGATCAGCAACGCGCACCACGCGCTGCGCGCGAAGGACGCGGGCCCGAAGGTGCTCCGCGTGACGGCGCGCGCCGTCGAGCGTGCGGGAGGCGGTCGCGTCCACGTCGAGTTTTTCGACAACGGGGCCGGCATCCGGCGCGAGGACATCGACAAGGTCTTCGACCCGTTCTTCACGACCCGGCGGGCGACGGGCGGGACGGGCCTCGGGCTCAGCCTCAGCTTCGGCATCGTCCGCGAGTACGGCGGGACGATCACGGTCGAGAGCGTCGCGGGCAGCCACACGCGCTTCGTCGTCGAGCTGCCCGCGGAAGCGCCGGAAGGAGCCCAGGCATGAGCGCGCCCAGGGTTCTGGTGGTGGACGACGAGCCGAGCATGCGCTGGACGATGGCGGAGTTCCTGCGGCGCGGGGGATACGAGCCGCTGCCCGCGGCGGACTTCGACGGCGCGCTGGCGCTCATCGGCGGTGGCGAGGTGGACGCCGCGGTCGTCGACATCATCCTGCCGGGGCGCAGCGGCCTCGAACTGCTCAGGGAGCTTTCGGGGCGCGACGCCTACGTCCCCGTCGTCATGATTACGGGCGAGCCCAACTCGCCGGAGGTCGCGGAGATCGTCCGCATGGGGGCCTACGACTTCATCGTCAAGCCCATCCTGAAGGAGGCGCTGCTCAAGGCCGTCTCGGGGGCCGTCGAGCGGAAGCGGCTGGTGGCGGAGAAGCGGCGGCTGGAGCAGGAGATCAAGCGCCACGCCGGGGAGCTGGAGGTGCGCGTCGCCGAGCGCGCGGCCGAGCTGGCCGAGGCGCACACCTTCCTCAACCTCGTGCTCGACAGCTCGACCGAGTACGCCATCGTCGCCACCGACACGGAGGGGCGCATCACGCTCTTCAACCGCGGCGCGGAGCACATGTTCGGCCACGCCGCGCAGCAGGCGCTCGGCCAGGAGCCCTGCCTCCTCGCCGGCCGCGAGGGCGACGAGGAGCACATGCGGCGCATCTTCCGCGAGGGCGTGCGCGAGGCCGACGCGAGCGGCAGCCACCGCGCCGAGGTGA
>DASVSK010000735.1:0-2244 GCA_036388135.1 Pyrinomonadaceae bacterium
CTCGAAGCGCTCGTCGAGCGTGGCGAGCGTCACCTCGATCCACTGCTTCTTGAAGATGTTGGTGAACCCGCGCTTCGGCAGGCGGCGCTGAAGGGGCATCTGGCCGCCCTCGAACCCGATCTTGCCGGAGTAGCCCGAGCGCGACTTCTGACCCTTGTTCCCGCGCCCGGCCGTCTTGCCGAGCCCGGAGCCGGGGCCGCGCCCCACCCGCTTCTTCTTGTGCGTCGAGCCTTCCGCGGGGCGTAGATTGTTCAGACCGATAGCCATTGTGAAACCTCAGTAAATGGCGAATGGCGGGTGGCGAATGGTTAAGAGCAGTTTCTATTTACCATTCACCATCTACCATTCACCTATTCGATTATCCGCAGGAGGTGCGGGACCTTCTGGACGACGCCGCGCATCGAGTGCGTGTCGGGGCGCTCAAGAATCTGGTTGAGCTTCGTGAACCCGACGCTGCGCACGACCTCTTTCTGCGTCTTGGGGAAGCCGATGGCGCTGCGGTAGTACTGGATGCGAATCTTCCCGCCGCCGTCCTGCTGCTGGTTGCTCTCTTCAGCCATTGCTAAACCTCGGTAAGTGGTCGATGGTCAACAGTGAATGGTCGAAGACGGTTCCTATTCACCATTCACCATTTACTATTAACCCTCTTACAGTTCCTCGACCTGCTTGCCGCGCAGGCGCGCCACCTCGAACGGGTCCTTCATGCTGAGGAGCCCGGCGAAGGTCGCGCGCACCACGTTGTGCGGGTTGCCCGAGCCGAGCACCTTGGTGCGCACGTCGTGGACGCCCGCGGCCTGCATCACGGCGCGCACCGCGCCGCCCGCGATGACGCCCGTGCCCTCGCTCGCCGGCTTCATCAGGACGCGCCCCGCGCCGAACTCGCCGACGATGGGGTGCGGGAGCGTGTTCTTGATGAGCGGCACACGGATCAAATTCTTCTTGGCCGCCTCGATGGCCTTCTTGATGGCGACGGGTACTTCGCGCGCCTTGCCGGTGCCGAAGCCGACGTGCCCCGCGCCGTCGCCGACGACGACGAGCGCGGCGAAGGAGAGGTTCTTGCCGCCCTTGACGACCTTCGTCACGCGGTTGATCTGGATGACCTGGTCGGTCAGGTCAAGCCCCTGCGATTGAATTCTCTGTCTCGGTTGTCGCATTGCTCACCTTTCGGAAACTAACTCAGGCCGCGGCCTCCTCGCCGCCCGCCGCCTCTTCTTCCTCCGCGCGCTCGTTCTTGTTCAGGCCCGCCTCGCGCGCCGCGTCCGTCAGCGCCTTGACGCGCCCGTGGAAGCGGAAGCCGCCGCGGTCGAAGACGACCTGCTCGACGCCCGCCGCAATCGCGCGCTCGGCGATGGCGCGGCCGACGCGCTGCGCCGCCTCGATGTTGCCGCCCGTCCCGCCGCGCAGGTCCTTCTCGACCGTCGAGGCCGAGGCGATGGTCACGGCGCGCTCGTCGTCGATGACCTGCGCGTAGATGTGGTTGAGGCTGCGGAAGATCGCCAGGCGCGGGCGCGCCTGCGTGCCGCGCACGCGGCGGCGGATGCGCGTGTGCACCGCCCTCCTGACCGCTGCTTTGTCTTTCTTTGCCATTTCCTTTTCGCTCCTTTAGTCGCCGCGCATGCCGATGCGGCCTGTCCGCAAGGGGTGATTCTCCCTCGGAAGAACCGCGGGACTAAACCAGTGTGGCCTTACTTGCCGGTCTTGCCGGGCTTGAGCTTGAGCTGGACGTCGGCGTAGCGCACGCCCTTGCCCTTGTAGGGGTCGGGGCGGCGCAGCCCGTACATCTCGGCGGCGACCTGCCCGAGCTTCTGCTTGTCGATGCCGGTGAGCGTGAGCGTCAACTGGTACTGCTGGATCGAGGCTTTGGCCGCGACGCGCTCGCCCCTGACGTCGATGCCCTCGGGCAGGGGGAACTCGATGGGGTGCGAGTAGCCGAGGCTGAAGACGATCTTGCGCCCTTGGACGTCGGCCTTGTAGCCGACGCCGACCACGTCCATCTGCTTCGTGAACCCCTCGGTCACGCCGACGACGGCGTTGTTGGCGAGCGCGCGGGCCAGGCCGTGGTTGGCGCGGAAGTCGTCCGACGCGCGCTCGGCCTGCAACTGCCCGTCTTCGAGCTTGAACGAGACGCCCTCGGGGATCGGCGTCCGCAGCGTCCCCTTCGGCCCCTTCACTTCGAGCTGGCGCGCGCCCTCGTCTATCGTCACCGTGACGCCGCTCGGCACCGCGATAAGTTTCTTTCCAATA
>DASVSK010000736.1:0-4882 GCA_036388135.1 Pyrinomonadaceae bacterium
TCCGAGGACACGCAGCGCGTCGGGTCGAGCCTCTACCGCTACGGCGCGCTCCCGTTCGAGATCGCGAGCGTGCTGCTGCTGGTCGCCATCGTCGGGTCGGTGCTCCTCGCGCGCACCTCCAGGCAGGAGCTGGCCGCCGACGACGTCGACCCGCAGGTCGTCTCCGACCTGAGCGCCGCGGGCGAGCTGACCCCGGCCGAGATCGAGGCGGCGGCGCGCGCGCGCGTCGCCGAAGTCTGAGCGAGCCCCGGGCCGCCGAGGCGCGGGCGTCCTTCTGGTCTGAAACTATGAACAGCCTTTTCACGCCGGCGCTCCTGCTGCTTCAGGACTCGATGCTCGACAACATGAGGCGCAGCGTCGAGAATCCAGACCTCTCGAAGTTCCTGATTATCGCGGCGCTGCTCTTCGCCGTCGGCGTGGCCGGGGTGCTCACGCGGCGCAACATCATCGTCATCTTCATGTCGATTGAGCTGATCCTGAACGCCGCCAACCTGAACTTCATCGCCTTCTCGCGCTACCTGCAGGAGACGGGGAGCGTCAACGCCGTGGCCGGCCAGGTCTTCACGGTCTTCATCATCGTCGTCGCCGCCGCCGAGGCGGCCATCGGCCTCGGCCTCGTCATCGCGCTCTACCGCAACCGCGAGACGATATTCGTCGACAAGATAGACCTCTTGAAATGGTGAAAAGCAGTAGACAGTAGTCAGTAGTCAGTAGGCTCCGCTTGATGAGCGCTGACGCTGACAAACGGACGGCTCGTAAC
Organism: Pyrinomonadaceae bacterium; assembly: GCA_036388135.1. Taxonomy (GTDB): domain Bacteria; phylum Acidobacteriota; class Blastocatellia; order Pyrinomonadales; family Pyrinomonadaceae; genus QHXN01. The sequence goes on from DASVSK010000736.1 coordinate 761, forward strand.
GAGAAGGTTCTTCTACTGACTGCTGACTACTGTCTGCCGACTACTCCTTATGCATAGATACATCTGGCTCGTCCCCCTCCTGCCTCTGCTCGGCGCGGCCGTCAACGGGCTGCTGGGCCGGCGCTTCCGCTTCTCGGAGCGGCTGGTCGGCTCCGTCGCCGTCGGCTCGGTGGCGCTGGCCTTCCTCATCAGCCTCGCGGCGGTCGTCTCCTACGGCTCGCAGGTCTGGCCGCGCCCCTACGTGACGAGCGAGGACGGCGCGTTCGGCTACACCTGGATTCCGGGCGGCGCGGTCGAGCTGACGCAGGGGCATGTGGTTGAGCGGGTGACCTTCGAGTCCGGGGACGAGGCGAGCAGAGAGGCCGAGCGCGCGCGCGCCGAAAGGGGGCTGGCCGCCGACGCCCCCGTTCTCGTCGGCGGGCCGGGCAGGGCCGAGAGGGTGAGGCGCGGCTCGGTGCTCGACGTGGAGTGGAGCTACCAGCTCGACGCGCTCTCGTCCATCTTCATGCTCGTCATCACGGGCGTCGGGCTCTGCATCTTCGTCTTCGCCACCGGTTACATGCGCGGCGACAGAGGCTTCTACCGCTTCTTCGCCTACCTCGGGCTCTTCATGTTCTCGATGCTCATCCTCGTGATGGGCTCGAACTTCATGATGATGTTCGTCGGGTGGGAGGGCGTGGGGCTCTGCTCCTACCTGCTCATCGGCTACTACTTCGACCGCAGGGAGGCGGGCGACGCCTCGCGCAAGGCTTTCATCACCAACCGCATCGGCGACTTCGGCTTCGCGCTCGCCGTCTTCGGCGTCATCGCCACCTTCGGCACCACGCAGTACACCGCCGTCTTCGAGCAGGCGCGCGCCTACCCCGTCGAGCTGCTCGGCGCGTGGGGCATCATGTCGTGGCTCGCGCTCGGCCTCTTCGTCGGCGCGTGCGGCAAGTCGGCGCAGATACCACTCTACGTCTGGCTGCCGGACGCGATGGCGGGCCCGACGCCCGTCTCCGCCCTCATCCACGCCGCGACGATGGTCACGGCCGGGCTCTACATGCTGACGCGCTGCAACGTCATCTTCCAGCACTCGCAGGCGATGATGACGGTCGTGGCGGTCGTCGGCGCGCTGACCGCGCTCTTCGCGGCTACAATCGGCATCACGCAGAACGACATCAAGAAGGTCCTGGCCTACTCGACCGTCTCGCAGCTCGGCTTCATGTTCCTCGCGTGCGGCGTGGGCGCGTTCGTCATCGGCATCTTCCACGTGATGACGCACGCCTTCTTCAAGGCGCTGATGTTCCTCGGCGCGGGGTCGGTCATCCACGCCATGCACCACGAGCAGGACATGCGTCGGATGGGCGGCCTGCGGAAGTACATGCCGAAGACCTACTGGACGTTCTTCGCCGGGTGGCTCGCCATCTGCGGCATCATCCCGTTCTCGGGCTTCTGGTCGAAGGACGAGATTCTGTGGAACGCGGCCTCGACCGAGTACGTGCCGGGCGGCTGGCTGCTCTGGCTGCTGGCGACCGTCGCCGCGACCTGCACGGCCTTCTACATGACGCGGCTGATGGCGATGACCTTCTGGGGCAAGGAGCGCTTCCTCGAAGTCCCCGCGGGCGGGCAGGCCGACGAGGCGCACGCGCAGGCTTACGCCGACGGCGACGCCGAGCGGCACCGCGCACACGACCCGTCGGTCGCCGACCGCCCGCACCACGGCCCGGAGGAGCGCGTCGGCGCGGCCCACGTCTTCGAGGCCGCGGAGAAGGGTGAGACCGAGCACGTCGGCCCGGGCGGCCACGACGTCCACGACGTCCACGACCCCGACCATCACGGCACGCACGGCCACGCGCACGGCTCGGTCATCCCGCACGAGTCGCCGCGCTCGATGTGGGTGCCGCTCGCGGCGCTGGCCGTGCTCGCCACGGTCGGCGGCCTCGTCGGCATCAGCCCGGCGTTCGCGGGGGGCGCGCACGTCGGCGGCAAGCTCAACATCGTCAACTGGCTCGACCCCATCATCTGGAACCCCGCCACGGGCGAGTTCGGCAAGGAGTCGCACGCGCAGACCTCCGCGCTCGCGGGCCACGACGAAGGGGCCGCGGGCCGCGAGGCCGTCCGCCAGGAGGGCGGCCACGCCGCGCCCCTCCCGACGCGCTCTGACGACGGGCACGCCGCGGCCGGGGCGGGGCACGCCGCGCCCGCCGGCGAGCACGCCGCGGTCGCGCTCCCTTACGGCGGCGAGACGCGCTTCAACCTCGCGCACGCCGTGCAGGACATGCTCGGCGGGAGCCACGCCGCGGCCGAGTGGTTCTTCATCGCCGTCTCGCTGCTGGTCGCGGGGCTCGGCATCCTGCTCGGCTTCCTCTTCTACGTCTGGCGGCCGCACCTGCCCGACCTCTGGGCGCGCCGGCTCGCGCCGCTCCACCGCGCGAGCTTCAACAAGTATTGGGTGGACGAGCTCTACGGCGCGGCCGTCACGCGGCGCACGATGGACTTGGCCCGCATGGTCTACGCGACCGACTCGCGCGTGATCGACGGCGCGGTCAACGGCGCGGCGTGGCTCACGCGGCAGTTGAGCCGTTTCACCGGTAACGCCGACCGCCTCGTCGTCGACGGCGCGGTCAACGGCGTCGCGGGCTTCGTCAAGCTTTTGATGTCGCCGCTGCTGCGCGCCGCGCAGACCGGCCTGACGGCCAACTACGCGCTCGTCATGATTCTCGGCCTCGTCGCGGCCGTCGGGCTCTACTTCGGCGGGGACATCTTCTCCGCCATCACGGGAGCGCGCTAAGAGTGAGTAGACAGTAGACAGTAGACAGTAGTCAGTAGTCAGTAGGCTTCGCTTAGCGGGCGCTGACGCCGACACTCGGACGACTCGACTGGCGACAGGTTTTCTACTGACTACTGTCTACTGTCTACCGACTACTGATTGCCGACCACTGCTTTCGGAGGGACTGTGAACATCCCCTACCTTCTCTCGATCATCACCTGGCTACCGGCGCTCGGCGCGGTCATCGTGCTGTTCCTCTTCAGGAATGGGCAGGCGGGAGCCGTCAAGCGGTTCGTGACCGCGTGGTTCGCGCTCGACTTCCTGGTCTCGCTCGGGCTGCTGGCCTACGACCGGACGCTCGGCGGCTACCAGTTCCTCGAAGACTGCCAGTGGATTCCCATCATCGGCGCGCGCTACCAGATGGCGGCCGACGGCGTGGCCGTGCTGCTCATCCTGCTGACGACGCTGCTGGGCTGCATCGCCTCGCTCTCTTCGTGGGAGTACATCCAGAAGCGTGAGAAGGAGTACTACGTCCTGCTGCTGCTCTTGCAGACCTCGGTGCTCGGCGTCTTCTGCGCGGCCGACCTCTTCCTCTTCTTCCTCTTCTTCGAGGTCTCGCTCGTGCCGATGTACTTTCTCATCGGCATCTGGGGCGGCGAGCGCCGCCTCTACGCGGCCATCAAGTTCTTCCTCTACACGCTGGTCGGCTCGGTCGGACTCCTCCTCGGGCTCATCAAGATGTACTTCCTGACGATGGACGCCTCGCTCGTCTCGGCCATCGCGCCGGCGACGAAGGCGCTCGTGGCCGGGAACCCGGGCGCGCTGGCGCTGCTCGACTCCAGCCTCGCCATGGCGCAGGCCGAAGGCACCGGCACCTTCAACATCATGTTCATGCAGGCGCTCGGCTCCGCCATCCCGATGGGGTCGATGCAGGTCATCCTGTTCTTCGCCTTCGCCGTCGGCTTCGCCATCAAGGTGCCGATGTGGCCCTTCCACACGTGGCTCCCGGACGCGCACGTCGAGGCCCCGACCGCCGGCTCCGTCGTCCTCGCCGGCATCCTCCTCAAGCTCGGCACCTACGGCTTCTACCGCTTCAACCTGCCGTTCTTCCCGAAGGCTTCGATTGACCAGGGCTACTTCGGCTCCTTCGGCGTGCGCAACGTGATGGTCGTCCTCGCCATCGTCAGCATCATCTACGGCGCGCTGGCCGCGATGTACTTCGTCGTCAAGCGCGACGGCGACGTCAAGAAGCTCGTCGCCTACTCGTCGGTCTCCTCGATGGGCATCGTCATGCTGGGGCTCTTCTCGATGAACCCGAACGGCCTGAACGGCGCGGTGCTCCACATGATCAACCACGGCATCTACTCGGC
>DASVSK010000737.1:0-3216 GCA_036388135.1 Pyrinomonadaceae bacterium
CTGGGAGGCCGGCGCGAACCACACCTACACCGTGCCGACGAGCGGCACCGGCTCCGTCAACGTCAACTGGCAGTATTGATGTCATTGACTGATTGATTCATCGGTTCATTGATTCATTTTCCACTCGGGTCAATGAAACCGGTGAATCAATCCTGTGATTAGAGGCCGCGTCTCATCGTTTTATCCGGGGGCACGTCGATGTTATTGACTCTCGCGCGGGGGGCGCTCGCCGTCACGTTCGTTCTTCAGTTCGCGGCCGCGTGCGCGTCGGGCGCGGCGCGGCCGCAGGCCGGCGCGAAGCCCGAGGAGAGGCCGAAGCCGAAGGCGGCTGCGTCGGCGCTCAAGGACTACGCGGGGCGCTACGAGTTGGAGACGGGGCTCATTCCCGTCTCGACGCTCGACGTGACGCTGGAGGGCGGCGAGCTGTGGGTGAAGCCGTCGCTCGCCAAGAAGCGCCGCCTCTCGCGCAGGGGCAAGGCCGCCTTCGCCGACGAGGTGGAGGGCAGGCCCGTCCGCTTCGACCGCGACGACGAGGGCCGGGTCGTCAGCCTCACCTTCTTCTACGAGGGCGAGCCCTACACGGCGCGCCGCGTGGAGCTGCCCCAGCCGAGCCTCAAGGGCAACACGACCTTCCGCCTCAAGGGGCACGCCGACGCCTCGGTCGTCGTCCTCACCGGCTCCTTCAACAACTGGAGCCAGTCCCAACTCCTCTTCGCGCGCGAGGGCGACGAGTGGGTCTGCCGCGTCGACCTCGACCCCGGCGTCTACCGCTACAAGTTCATCGTCGACGGCGACTGGCTGCTCGACCCCTCGAACCCCGACACGGCCGAAGACGAGGCCGGCAACCTCAACAACGTCCTCGAAGTCAAAGGGCAGTAGGAAGTAGACAGTAGTCAGTAGACAGTAGTCAGTAGAAAAACCGTCGTCGGCGAATCGTCCGGGTCTCGGCGGCGACGCCCGCGACGCGGAGCGCTACTGACTACTGACTACTGACTACTGTCTACTGCCCACTCCTTCTCCCCGTTTGAGATTCGCACGCGCCTGTCGTACCTTGTAAGCCTCAAAACCCTTAACGAAACGAGAAGGAATCAGAGACGTCTCTATGAGCACACAGCCCAACAAAATCATCTACTCGATGGTCGGCGTCAGCCGCCACTACGACAAGCGCGCGGTCTTGAAGGACATCTACCTCTCTTACTTCTACGGAGCGAAGATAGGCGTCATCGGCCTCAACGGGTCGGGCAAGTCGACGCTCCTGCGCGTCATCGCGGGCGCGGACAAGGGCTACACGGGCGAGACCGTCCTGTCGCCCGGCTACTCCGTCGGCTACCTCGAACAGGAGCCGCGGCTCGACGAGTCGAAGACCGTCCGCGAGACCATCGAAGAGGCGGTGGCCGAGACCGTCTCGCTCCTGCGCGAGTTCGACGAGATCAATGCGCGCTTCGGCGAGGAGATGTCGGACGACGACATGAACAAGCTCCTCGAACGGCAGGGCGAGGTGCAGGAGCGGCTCGACGCGCTCGACGCGTGGGACCTGGACTCGCGCCTTGAGATGGCGATGGACGCGCTCCGCTGCCCGCCGGGCGAGGCGAAGGTCGAGGTGCTCTCGGGCGGCGAGAAGCGCCGCGTCGCGCTCTGCCGCCTGCTCCTGATGAAGCCCGACATCCTGCTGCTCGACGAGCCGACCAACCACCTCGACGCCGAGTCGGTCGCCTGGCTCGAACAGCACTTGCAGCAGTACGCGGGCACGGTCATCGCCGTCACGCACGACCGCTATTTCCTCGACAACGTCGCCGGCTGGATTCTCGAACTCGACCGCGGCGAGGGCATCCCCTGGAAGGGCAACTACACCTCGTGGCTCGAACAGAAGCAGGAGCGGCTCAGGCGCGAGGAGAAGCAGGAGTCCGAGCGGCAGAAGACTTTGGAGCGCGAGCTGGAATGGATTCGGATGGCCCCGAAGGCGCGCCACGCGAAGTCGAAGGCGCGCATCAACTCTTACGAGGCGCTGCTCTCGCAGCAGAACGAGCAGCGCGCGCGAGAGCTTGAGATTTACATCCCGCCGGGGCCGCGCCTCGGCTCGGTCGTCATCGAGGCCGACGGCGTCGCGAAGGGCTACGGCGACCGGCTGCTCGTCGACGGGATGACCTTCAAGCTCCCGCCGGGCGGCATCGTCGGCGTCATCGGCCCGAACGGGGCGGGCAAGACCACGCTCTTCCGCATGGTGACGGGGCAGGAGCAGCCCGACGCCGGGAACATCCGCGTCGGCGAGACCGTCCAGCTCGGCTACGTCGACCAGAGCCGCACGCTCGACCCGGAGAAGACCATCTGGGAGGAGATTTCGGGCGGGTCCGACACCATCAAGCTCGGCCCGCGCGAGGTCAACTCGCGCGCCTACGTCGGCCGCTTCAACTTCTCCGGCTCCGACCAGCAGAAGAAGGTCACGATGCTCTCGGGCGGCGAGCGCAACCGCGTCCACCTCGCCAAGATGCTGAAGGAGGGCTCGAACGTCCTGCTGCTCGACGAGCCGACCAACGACCTCGACGTCAACACCATGCGCGCGCTCGAAGAGGCGCTGGAGAACTTCGCCGGCTGCGCCGTCGTCATCAGCCACGACCGCTGGTTCCTCGACCGCATCGCCACGCACATCCTCGCCTTCGAGGGCGAAAGCCGCGTCTTCTGGTTCGAGGGAAACTTCACTGAGTACGAGGAGGACAAGCGCGCCCGCCTCGGCGAAGATGCCACGCAGCCGCACCGCATCAAGTACCGTCAGCTTACGCGCGGCTGAAGACTTTAGAAGGAGGCCGGGACGTGAGAGCCATCTGGAAGGGCGCGGTGCTGGCGGAGAGCGACGAGACGGTCGTCGTCGAGGGGAACCATTACTTCCCGGCGGACTCGCTCAAGCGCGAGCACTTCCGCGAGAGCGGGACGCACACGACCTGCGGGTGGAAGGGCGAGGCGAATTACTACGACGTGGTCGTCGGCGGCGAGACGAACGCCGACGCCGCGTGGTACTACCCGGAGCCGAAGGACGCGGCGAAGCAGATAAAAGACCGCGTCGCCTTCTGGCGCGGCGTGAAGGTCGAATGAGGAGGCGGCGTCGAAGGATGGAGACCTCGAAGGTCGGCGACGTGAAGAGAGCCGTGCTGGCGCTCGCGCTGTTGTGCCTCGCGTCGGGCGTCGCGCGGGCGCAGGGCACGGCGACGCCGCAGACGCGGG
>DASVSK010000738.1:0-9834 GCA_036388135.1 Pyrinomonadaceae bacterium
GTGCGCGAGGTGCCGAGGACGGAGCCGCCGTCGAGGTGTATGCGCGAGACCTCGTCGATGGTCATCTCGTGCTGCTCGTCGGTGTAGCGCCCGGCCAGCCACTCGAAGCCGTCGTGGAAGCCGACGGGCGTGCAGCCCATCTTGATCGCCTCGATGACGACCGCGCTGATGACGCCGTTCGTCCCCGGCGCGGGCCCGCCGCCGACGAGGATGCCTAATCGTTTGATAGCCATAATCTTTTAGTAAGTAGACAGTAGACAGTAGTCAGTAGTCAGTAGGAAAGCCTACGCCGGCGAACCGCCCGGGCGTCAGCGTCAACGGCCGCGACGCGGAGCGCTACTGACTACTGACTACTGACTACTGTCTACTTACCTGGACGTGTCCGCTCAGGTAGCCGAAGCGGTCGAGGAACTCCGTGGGCGTCATGTTGCCGGCGAGCGCGAGTTTCTCGACCGTCGACTCGTCCGCGAAGTCTTCGGGCTCCAGCCTAATCATGTACTCGCGGGCGACGCGGTAGCCCTCGCTGTCGGTGTTGACCATGCGGACGCGCGTGCGCCCCGTCCCGGGCTCGCGGATGTCAGTGAAGGCGATGGGCACCATGCGGCCGCCCTGGACGCTGACCATCGCGTCGGAGCCGCCCGCGAGCAGGAAGCGGACGGCGGCGTAGCCGAGGTCGCGGCAGTAGGCGGCGTCGAAGGGGATAGGGTCGGCGCAGCGCAGCTCGTAGCCGATGTTCTTGTTGGTGACGGTGACGCGCAGCCCGCGCGCGCCCAGACGCCCCTGCACCTCGACCTTGACGCGGCGCGCGAGGTCGACCTCGGCGAAGCGTATGTGGTCGTGCTCGTCGCGCTCGACGTCCTGCAACTCGGCCAGCTCGGCCGGGTCGAGTTTTTCGATGAGCCCTTCGGCGAGGACGGCGACGCCGAACTGGCGGCCCATCGCGCGCCGCTTGATGATCGCGCCCTCGACGATGTCGCAGATGTCGGAGAAGGCGACGGTCTCGCGGTCAACGAACTCCTCGCCGATGACGGTGAGCGTCGCGCCGGCGGCCTTGCCGATGCCGAGCGCGAGGAAGCCGGCCTTGCGCCCCATGGCGACGACGGCGAACCAGCGCTTGGTGGCGCGCGCGTCCTCCATCAGGTTCTGCACCATCTCGACGCCGACGTGGCGCGCCGTCTCGTAGCCGAAGGTCGGGATGTGCGAGGGGAGCGGCAGGTCGTTGTCGATGGTCTTGGGGACGTGGACGACCTTGATCTCGTGGCCCGAGCGCTCGGCGACGAAGCTGGAGGAGAGCGCGGTGTCGTCGCCGCCGATGGTGACGAGGTGCGTGACGCCCAGAGAGCGCAGCGTCTCGATGACGGCGCGGGTCGCCTTCTCGGACTTGGTCGGGTTGTCGCGCGCGGTGCCGAGGACGGAGCCGCCCTGGAGGTGTATGCGCGAGACGTCCTCGATGCGCAGGGGGCGGACGCGCGAAGCGTCCTCGCGGATGAGCCACTTGAAGCCGTCCTGTACGCCGAGGACGTCGAAGCCTTCGTTGATGGCCTCGATGGCGGCGGCCGAGATGACCGCGTTGATGCCGGGCGCGGGCCCGCCGCCCACGAGTATCGCCAGAACCTTTTTGTCAGCCATGCCGAGAAGTCATGCCCCTTGAATGCCGTCGATGAAAGCGGGATTTTACCGGAGCGTGCGGCTTAATCAAATCGCGCGGGAGGGAATTTGAGTGACAGGTGATAGGTGATGAGACTAAAACGAGGCCCGCGGTTCTTCCTCATCACCCGTCACCCGTCGCCCGTCACCAACGACTCGGTGCAGACGTCGCGGAGCGAGCAGGCGGCGCAGCGGCGCGGGTCGTCGTGGCTGCGGTGTACCTCGTCGCCGTCGGCCGCAACGTTCATGTCCTGCTCCATCCGGTCGATGAGGGCGAGCGCGTGCTCGCGCAGCTCCGCCGTGTATTCGACCCGCACCTCGCGGTCGCGGTACTTGACGACGCCGTAGGGGACTGAGGCCCCGAGCACGTCCTCGACGAGGAGGCAGTAGGCGGCGAGCTGCGCGACGTGCGAGGCGTAGGGGCGGCCGCCCGCGGGGCAGGCCGCCGACTTGACCTCGACGGGGACGACGCGGCCGTCGGCCTCCTCGATGAGGTAGTCGGGTCTGCCGACCAGCCCGAGCGCGTGGGAGAGGAGCGGCCGCTCCTGCTTCTGCCCGTCGCGGCCGAGCCCCGCGGGCGCGACGCGGCCGACGGGGCGGCCCGTGTCGCTGTAGAGAAGCGCGCCGGCCGGGAGTCCCGCGCGCCTCGACTCGCGCGCGGCGGCCGCGCGCGCGAGGACGGCCGCGGCGGCGAGCAGGCAGAGCAGCAGGGCGAGCGCGTATGTCATCCGCGCCACCGGGCGAGCAGCAGCGCGGCCGCCAGCGCGAGCGCCGCGTAAGCGAACAGCGCGGAGGCCAGCCGCAGACGCCTCGCGCGCGCGACCGTGCGGCCGTGGCTCTCGTGCCAGCGGGTGCCCGCGGCGCGTGCGTCGCCTCCGCGCGTCGGCGTCACGCCCTCGCGCCTCAGCCACCACGCGCGCGCGCAGTAGACGTACTCGCCCATCCCCGACGCGCGGACTAAATCTTTACGGCCACGCTTCTCCATAAGATTCGTTTTGAACTCCGTCGGCGAGATAGTAACCCATGCGGCGCGCCGGAAAGAAAAGGGCGGGGCGGCGGGCGGCCCGGCGCGCGCGTTGTCGTATAATCGCGTCAATCAACTATCCGCGTGGGCTTTTCAAAAGGGGGCATTGATGGAGCAGAGGGAGCTTGGGAAGAGCGGCCTGAAGGTCTCGGGGCTGGGTCTGGGCTGCATGGGGATGTCGGAGTTCTACGGCGGGCGCGACGACGAGGAGTCTCTGGCGACCATCCGGCGCGCGCTGGAGCTGGGCGTGAACTTTCTCGACACGGCCGACATGTATGGCGTGGGGCACAACGAGGAGCTGGTCGGGCGCGCGATACGCGACCGCCGCGAGGGGGTCGTGCTGGCGACGAAGTTCGGGAACGTGCGCGGCGAGGACGGGAGCTTCCTCGGCATCAGCGGCCGACCCGAGTACGTGCGCTCCGCGTGCGAGGCGTCGCTGCGTCGCCTGGGCGTCGAGGTGATAGACCTCTACTACCAGCACCGCGTCGACCCGGACACGCCGATTGAAGACACGGTCGGGGCGATGTCGCGGCTCGTCGAGGAAGGGAAGGTGCGTTACCTCGGGCTGTCCGAGGCTTCGGCGCAGACCGTCAGGCGCGCGCACGCCGTCCACCCCATCGCCGCGCTACAGAGCGAGTACTCGCTGTGGACGCGCGAGGTGGAGGCGGACGTGCTCCCCGCCTGCCGCGAGTTGGGCGTCGGCTTCGTCGCGTACAGCCCGCTCGGGCGCGGCTTCCTGACGGGTCGCTTCCGGAAGCCCGAAGACCTGGCCGAAGACGACCGCCGCAGGCAGTTCCCGCGCTTCCGCGAGGAGAACTTCGCGCAGAACATGCGGCTCGTCGAGCGCGTCCGCGAGATGGCGGCGAAGAAGGGCTGCAAGCCTTCGCAGCTCGCGCTCGCGTGGGTGCTCGCGCAGGGGCCGGACGTCGTACCGATACCGGGGACGAAGCGGCGCACTTATCTCGAAGAGAACGCGGGCGCGCTCGGAGTGGAGTTGACGGCGGAAGACCTCGCGCGCGTCGCGGAAGTCCTGAGCGACGCGCCGGTCGCGGGCGAGCGTTACCCCGAGCAGTCGATGCGTTCGGTCGAACGCTGAAGAAGCGAAGCGGCCTGCGTCAGCGCAGAAAAAGAAGCGGCGCTCTCTTCCGTGAGTGGAGGAGCGCCGCTTCGGCTTTTAACGTACCCAAGTTCGGGGCAAGACATTCCCAAGTTTGGGGCAAGCATCCCCGTCGGCTCGCGCCGGTCTAGACCGTCCTGCGACCCGTCAAGAGGTTGATGACGAAGACGACGAGCGCCACGACGAGCAGCAAGTGAATCAGCCCGCCGCCGACACCGCCGATGAGACCCAACAGCCAGAGCACGAGCAGAATAACGAGAATCGTCCAGAGCATTTACGAGCCCTCCCTTTTGGTTCAAGAAGTTTTCAAATCCACCTACCCACCCTGTCGGACTCCACTATGGCAACGCTCATGCCAACTGCCGTGCGCGCCCGGCCTGACGAGAAAACGTTTGAAATCGCGCGTGTTTACGGCCGCCGGGGGCGGCGCGCGCGCGAGGCGACCGACGCCGCGTGTACTGATACCGTGTCGGCCGTGTTTAGTTTCGTATCATCTTTGCCGCACACCCTCCGGCGGCGAGCGCCGGCGCATCGCGGCGGAGGGAATTCACACGGGTGGACAGTGTGAACAGGATGAAGAAGTGGCGAGTGATGAGAAAGAAGGAAATGGCCTTGTTTCTTTCTCAACACTCGCCACCCGTCACTTACCTCCCGCCTTACACCCGCCCATCAACGTAATATTTCAACGGGGCTACCAAATCTGGCAGCGCCTGTCGGGCGGGCGCACCATCGCGTCGCCGAGCTTGCACTGGAAGGCTTCGGCGAACTGCGGCATGTTCGAGAGCGGGCCGTTGACGCGGAAGCGCCCGAGTGGGTGCGTGTCGGTGGCGACCCTCTGGCGCGCGGCCTCCGGGCGGATGTTCTGCGCCCAGACCTGCGCCCACCCGAGGAAGAACCGCTGCTCGGGCGTGAAGCCGGCGATGGTCTTCGGGCGCGGCCTGCCTTCGAGCGACTTCCTGTAGGCCGCGTAGGCGACGGTCAGGCCGCCGAGGTCTGCGACCGATTCGCCGACGACGAGCTTGCCGTTGTGGAAGAGCCCCGGCTCGACCTCGAAGGCGTCGAACTGCTTGACGACGCAGTCGGTGCGCTCGTTGAACTTCTTGTAGTCGTCGGGCGTCCACCACATGCGTAGGTTGCCGTCGGCGTCGAAGCGCGCGCCCGAGTCGTCGAAGCCGTGCGTCATCTCGTGGCCGATGACCGCGCCGATGCCGCCGTAGTTGAAGGCGTCGTCGGCCTTCGGGTCGTAGAAGGGCGGCTGGAGGATGCCGGCGGGGAAGACTATCTCGTTCATCGTGGCGTTGTAGTAGGCGTTGACCGTGGGGGGCGTCATGCCCCACTCGGAGCGGTCGATGGGCTTGCCTATCTTGCCGAGGCTGCGCCTGAACTCGAACTCGCCCGACGAGACGGCGTTGTTGTAGTAAGCGCCGCGGCTGACCTGGAGCGGCTCGTAGCTGCGCCACCGGTCGGGGTAGCCGATCTTGCGGACGAAGGCGTCGAGCTTGGCGGTGGCGCGTCGGCGCGTCTCGTCGCCCATCCAGGAGAGCGTCCGGAGGTCTTCGCGCAGCGCGTCGACGAGGTTCTTGACCATCTCCTGCGCCCGCGCCTTCGACTGCGGCGTGAACGTCTTCTCGATGTAGTACTGGCCGAGCGCCTCGCCCAGCGCGCGGTCGGTCGAGGCGACGCAGCGCTTCCAGCGCGGGAGCTGCTCCTGCGTGCCGTTGAGGAACTTGCCGTTGAAGTTGAAGCTCTCCTCGACGAACTTCGACGAGAGCGTGTTCGACGCGGCGTTGACGAGGTGCCAGCGCAGGTAGGTCTTCCAGTCCTCGACGGCGACGTCGGTGAGCAGCCGGTCGGCGGCCTTGAAGAAGGCGGGCTGGCCGACGTTGACCCTGGCGACCTCCGGCAGCCCGATGCCGCGGAAGTAGTTGCCCCAGTCGAAGTGCGGCGTCAACTCGACGAGCTGCGCCTTGGTCATCGGGTTGTAGCGCGCCTCCGGGTTGCGCATCTGCACGCGCGAGGCGGCGCTCTCGGCGAGCCGCGTCTCGATGCCCATCACCGTGCGCGCCGCGGCGGCCGCACGTCCCTCGTCGTCGCCCAGGAGCCGGAAGGTGCGCGCGACGTGCGCGACGTACTCCTCGCGTATCTTCCGCGAGCGCTCGTCGTCCTTGGTGTAGTAGTCGCGGTCGGGGAGCCCGAGTCCGCCCTGCACGGCCTGCGCGATGATGGTGCGCGAGTCCTTGTAGTCCTGCGCCGCGCCGAAGCCGAAGAGCGCCGGGATGCGGTGCGCGTGGAAGCGCGCGACCGCCTCCTGCACGCCGCCGACGTCCGTGATGGCGTCGATGCGCGCCAGCTCCGGCTCAAGCGGCTTCGCGCCCTGCGCCTCGACCGCGGCCTCGTCCATGCAGGACGAGTAGAAGTCGGCAATCTTCTGCTCGTTGCTCCCCGGCTTGAGGCTCTTCCGCTTCGAGAGCGATTCGAGGATGGCGCGGAGCTGCTCGTTGTTACGCTCGCCGAGCTGCTCGAAGCGCCCCCAGCGCGAGTACGCCGCCGGTATCGGGTTCGCCGCCTTCCACCCCCCGTTGGCGAACTGGTTGAAGTCCTGACACGCCGAAGCGCCCCGGTCGATGCTCGCCACGTCGAACCCCGGCAGCGACTCCGCCTTCGACGCCTTCGCCTTGCCGCCCCCGTTCTGGCCGTGGACGACCCGACCGGCAGACCCGACGGACGCCGCCGCCGCCGCGATCGCACACAACAAGGCGGCACACCGAAATCCCAGAGATTTCATGGCTCTAAGCTCCTCATAAATTTTAGGGACTACCGCCGCGGGGGAAACTGGAATGCCCAGATGATAGCAGCGAGAGAGGCTTTTGGTAAGCGGGCGGATGAGAGGCCGCGCCGCCTTATGTCTATTACATTGCTGATGAGAGGGGCAACTTGCGGCGGCGGGCCTTTCGAGATTCGGGTTGTTGGACTACCGGGACTGGCCCCGTCGCAGGCTCCACAGTCCGCGCGCCGAGAGGATGACGGAGAAGAGCCCGGTCACCCCGAGCGCGATAAGCGTCCAGACGAAAAAGAAGCCTCCGGTGGAGTTGGCGATGCCGCTGGCGACGCCGACGCCCTTCCCCTTCATGTGGAGGACGGGGACGGCCAACGAAAGGAGCGACCCGATGAGGATGATGACGTACCCCAATCGCCGTTCGGCGAGCACCAGCGTACCGTACAGCCAGACGACGGAGATGAGCACTCCCCCCATGAGGTTTGAGAGCCCTCCCGGCTCCCATCCGCGCACGATGTCGTCCGTCAGGTGAAACGTAAAGAAGAGGATCGAGAGCAGGGACGCGATGGTTAACAAAAGGTTATGTTTCACTCGTCCTCCTCATGCGACCGATTGAATGAAATGCACATGGCGCGCTACGCTTCGTCACTCCGCCCCGCACCGGACGTGTAGGAACGCTGGATGTTGTTCTAGTACGATTAACCCCACAGAAAGGTTCTTTTGTGGAATTCTGTGCCTTGAGTGAGATCGCCGAAAAAGTGATAACTCTTTGCGCTCGATTGCTGTTCACGCGTGTCTCTACCCACCAGCGACTATTTGGTAAGATCATTCTGCGGGTCAGGCCGCGTGAACAGTGATCGAAGTAGGATTCCGCATTATCACGCAATTACAGGTATGACTAACAGTTTTCTCACTTGCTGCATACTGTTAATTCTTAGCCACACCTGCCTAGGGCAAGCAAAAGCCATCGGCGACGATTGGGCCGCGCTTGAGCGCGTTGAGACCGTATCGCGTGAATTAAACAGCCAGATAAAAGATATAGACGAGCCGGCTTTTCGTGTGTTCTTGCGTTTACGCGGAGCAAGTTTCTTGTGGGAAACGGGCCATGCAGAGATGTCGAAGAAGGCCGAAGCCATGGCCGTCGACGCTTTAGCCGATCTAAAGGAGCATGAGCGTGAAATCCCGCCGCTGTATTTGAGTCTATTCCGGTCGAATCTATTCAGCCAACTCCAACATTATTCACCCGACACGGCTGCTCGACTTTTGAGAGAGTTCCGGCAGCAGTCAGGTGAGCATGTTGGAGGGAATGTCGACCCCTCAGTGCTTAATGCGAAGGATATCACCTCAGCAACAGAGGTACTTCGCCAAAGCGTGAGTACCGGACGTGATCCTGGCACGGACATAATTTATTTTCTGAGTAGGCTTCAAAAAGAGAAGCCCGCTGAACTCCCCTCCTTCCTGGCTGCGATGGTCGCGGCTGAGGAACGCTCCCCCGGAAGTATATCGGTGAAGACTTTATCGTGGACCAGCGCTTACTTTTTAAATGACGGGGTGCCGCCGGGGCTACAAAAACGTTTCCTCTCCGTATGTTTGCAATCCGTTAGCAAAATCTTAATGTCTGCTGACCCGATGCTATATCAGGATGCCTATGGACTACTTATAGACATCCTGCCGGCAACCAAGAGATTGTCCCCGACATTGTTTTCACTAGCGAGCGCTCAGCAGGCAAACCTTTCAGCGCTCATCCTGGGCCAACAGCGCGCTAACATTGCCATGTGGGAGGAGATCAGCAAAAGCGCTGACCCGCTGAATGAGCTGACCGGCAAGGCTGCGGAGACTAAGGACACGCAACTTAGAGATTCTCTATTAATCCAAGCGGCGCAACTCGCGCTGAGTAAGGGGATACTGAAGACGGCCGTTGAGCTTGCTGCTTCGACGTCGAATGATGGCTCTCAGGAACTGTGGCGCGACCAGTTCCTGATCGAGGTAGCCGATAGCGCCCTCACGGAGAGAGACGCCGGACTAGCGGAGTATGCAGTTTCGAAGATTCGGTCTGGCCTGTCCCGTGCGACGGCGTTGCAAAAGATAGCATCATTCTTCTTCGTGTCGAATGATTTGCCGCGAGCCCAAGAGTTGTTGGGGCGGGCCTGTAAGCTTATTAATGAGTCAGAAGATGGCATAGGCAAGGTGATGACGGCACTCCGACTGGTTCCGGCATTTTTAAAGATAGACAAGCCGCAAACGCTGCTATTAGTGCAGGCTGCCGTTAAAGCTATTAACGACATGCCTGAGCAGCGGGCAGATGGGAAACAAGACAGCGCTGCGCGTGTGAATAATGTCGAGAAGATGTTGCAGGTGTCGGAGAGTGTGTTTTCCGCTTTCCGGTCGCTGGCTGGTAAAGATGAAGCCGAAGTTTCCATGCTTACGAGGAGCCTGAAACGCCCGGTGGTAAAGGCCGCGGCCTTCCTCGGCACTTCTGCAGGAACTTTATCGGCAGAGCCGCGAGCTAAATCTGCTGTTCAGCATAAGTAGAATAAAGGGATATATGAAAGTCTCAGCCATGTTAAAGAAGTCGGCGAAGGTGATACCTTGGTTGATGATATTAGCGCTCGCTGCGTCTAACGTATTGCTCTTCAAGCAGAACTTGCAGATGCGCGCAGAGTTGAACAAACTTAATCCATACTTACAGAAGGGTGACAAAGTGCCCGGGTTCTCGGCCCCCTCGCTGTCGTAGGCGATTATTCAGAGCTTAATAGAGTCTAACGATAGCCTATGGACGAATGAGTGACACTGGGGCAGAATAATTCGACAGCCGAGTTCTTCCAACAGGAAGCTTAACCGAATCGCCCCGTAGCGCCAGGGACTCTCTGCAAACCTCATAGAAAAGACGACAGAAAGGCAATAGCGGACCGATTGTAATGTCCCGTCTAAGGTAAGTTGCGTTTTGCTCTAATTCCACAAAAAGGTTCTTTTGTGGAATTCTTGGAAGTTCTGCAAAACCTGTTGCATTCTATGACGTGCAGTTTTTACGGGGCGGTGGGGGCGGCGGAAGCGAGACTAATAGAGGGAAATAAGAAAAGGCCACTATTGCTAGTGACCTTAACTTATTGACTGCATTGATGAGCCGGACTGGGCTCGAACCAGTGACCCGCTGATTAAGAGTCTTAAACTGCCTGTTTTTATGAGTTTGGCTGTGTGCTGCGGAGTGCATATTTATTAGCTTTCTACTCTCATCTATAATGCCTGTGAGCGGCTGAATATCTCCCCGTT
>DASVSK010000739.1:0-16311 GCA_036388135.1 Pyrinomonadaceae bacterium
CGCGTCACGACCGAACACTATGATGAGGCTCGCGCTCCGTCTGAAATCCTGCCCCGTCTAGGAACATCGCACATGAATTCAATATTCAGGCTCTATCTGCCCTTGCTCGCCGCGGCCTGCCTCCTGCTGCTTGTGCCTAAAACCGCCCCCGCGCAGGAGGGCGTGCCGCTCTTCACCAACGACTTCCCGCCCGGCGAGTTCGCCGACCGCCGTGCGAAAATCTACGACGCCATCGGCGAAGGCGGCCTCGCCCTTGTGCAGGGCGCTGCATCCCCCGCGGGGTACGTCCGATTCCGCCAGTCGAACGAGTTCTACTACCTCTGCGGGGTCGAGTCGCCCCACGCCTACCTCCTGCTGAACGGCGCGCAGCGCAGGGCGGCGCTCTACCTGCCGCGCCGCAACGAGGGGCGCGAGAGGTCGGAGGGGAAGCTGCTCTCGGCGGAAGACGCGGAGCTGGTCAAGCGCCTCTCGGGCGTAGACGCCGTCTACGGCGTCGACCTCCTCGCCGAACACCTCGCGCGCCACGCCAGGGGCACTCAATCCCGCACCGTCTGGACTCCCTTCAGCCCCGCCGAAGGGATGGCGATGAGCCGCGACCTCGCGACCCGCGCGGTCGCCGACGCGTCCTCAGACCCCTGGGACGGCACGGCCTCCCGCGAGGGGCGGCTGACGGGGATGCTGCGGGCGCGCTTCCCCCAGTTCGAGGTGCGCGACCTGACGCCCGCCCTCGACCTCGCACGCCTCATCAAGAGCCCGCGCGAGATAGAGTTGATACGCAAGGCGACGCGCCTTTCGGGGCTGGCCCTGATGGAGGCGATGCGCTCGACCGCGCCGGGCATCAGCGAGTTCGAGCTCGACGCCCTGGCGAAGTACGTCTACTACCGGAACGGGGCGCAGGGCGACGCGTACTACTCGCTCGTCGCCAGCGGGCCGAACGCCATCTACCCGCATTACAACGCTGGCAAGCGCGTGATGCGGGACGGCGACTTCCTGCTGATGGATTACGCTCCCGACGTCGGCTACTACATGAGCGACGTGACGCGCATGTGGCCGGTGAACGGCAAATTCAGCGGTTGGCAGCGTGAGCTGTACGGCTTCTACCTGGAGTGCTACGGGGCCATCCTCGCACGCATCAGGCCGGGGGCGACGGCCGCGGAGGTCATGCGGGAGGCGGCGGCCGACATGAGGCGTGTGCTGGCGCGCACGAAGTTCTCGAAGCCCGTCTACGAGGCCGCCGCGCGCGCCTTCGTCGCCGAATACGAGGAGGACGCCGCCGCGCCCTGCGCCTCGCTGGGCCACTGGGTTGGGATGGCGACGCACGACGTGGGGCGGGACTGCGGCCCGCTGCGCCCCGGCATGGTCTTCACCATCGAGCCCGCGCTGGTCGTCCCCGAGGAGAAGGTGTACATCCGACTCGAAGACGTGATCGTCATCGGCGAGCGGAAGGCCGACATCATCAGCACGTTCGTGCCGTCGGACGTCCAGGGCGTCGAACTACTCATGCGCGAAGAGGGCATGCTACAGCGATACCCGCGGGACACGGTAAAGTAGCGCAGGCCGCCCGGCTCTCTTCGAGCGGCCGTGTTGGGAAAACTGCTAAAGGGCTGCGGGGGGCGTGATGGCCCTTCGCCGAGCGGCTATGTCGTCAGCCCTTCCCCCGGCGGTCGAGTCCGTCGGCGTCGTCCCAGTAGCGAGGCTGTATCAGCAGCCGACGCACAAGCGGCCGCAGGCCGAGCGCGTCTACGTAGCCGTACCCGCCCGCCAGCGTGGAGAAGAGTGGCGCTGCCTTCAGGCGCAGTAGGCGGCGCACGCGCTCCGGCGCGAGCAGCGCCTGCACTTGGAGCAGTATCCTGTAGCGCCACCCGCCGAGGTGCCTTCGGTACTGCTTGTAGAGGAGCGCGGTGTGTTTGCTGAAGGCCAGGTCCCGTTCGAGATGCCCCTGCCGGTCGGCCTGCCACCCGCGGTAGTCTCGCGGCAGCTCCGCGATGCCCATCCCCTCCCCGACGCGGCGGAAGACGGCGTACAGCTCTTCGCGCTCGGCCGCCGTAAGCGGGCCGTAGAGTAAACGGTGGGCGCGCTCCGAGTAATCGACGAGCATGTAGAGCACGTCCCTGAACGCCCACTCGGGTATCGTCGCACCGCGCGCGCTCTCGACCGCGGCGTGCGCCGCGTTGATTCTGGCGATGGTGCGCGCGGCCGTCTCCGCGTCGGCGAAGACGATCTCCTGCGCGTACCTGACCGTGGTGAATAATCGCCCGACCGGGTCGTTCGGTATCTTGCCGGTGAAGAAGAGCCAGTCCACCGCGCGGTTCAGGGCGAACTCGGCGGCCGAGCCGGCGAAGACGAGCAGCACCAACTCCGCGTCGCCCCAAATCTTCCTGACGACGGAGCCGCGCGCCACGAAATCCGGCGCGCCCGCGCCCCGCGCCGATGTGCCCGCGCGCGTCACGGCAGCGACTTTCCGCCGGTCACCCCGACGACCTCGCCGCAGACGTTTGCAGACTCCCGCGGCCGCTCCCCGGAGGGCGGCTTCGCCCCACGCTCTTTCGGGTCTTCGCTCATCCGTTCTTCCCCATGTCGTTACGATGTTACCATCAACGTGACGCGCGAGCGCGGCCCGTCCGGGGCGTGCTCACGTCAATCCGACTTCTTAAACAACCGTGCCGCGCCCGCGCCGCAGGAGGCCGCCGGAGTTGACCACATCGAACCGCAAAAGAAATGCTGCCCCGCCCGCCTTCATGGCGGCACTCGCGTTAGTGTTCGCATTCGCCGCGCCGGCCCCCGCCCTTCTGGCACAGCGCGCCACAGCCGCGCGCCGGGCACCGGCCTACTACCCCGGCCCGGCCGACGCGTGGGAGCGCAGGACGCCACAGCAGGCGGGGATGGACGCGGCCCGGCTGCGGGATGCCGTCGCCTTCGCCGTCGCCAGCGAGTCGAAGTCACCGCGTAACCTCGAACTCGCGCACTACCAGACGTTCGGCCGCGAGCCGTTCGGGCAGGCCGTCGGCCCCTTCAAGGAGCGCGGCGACCCGGCCGGCGTCATCTTGCGCGGCGGCTACCTTGTCGCGGAGTGGGGCGACACGGCCCGCGTGGACATGACGTTCAGCGTCACGAAGAGTTTCCTCTCGGCGGTCGTCGGCCTCGCCTACGACCGGAAGATGATTCGCAGCCCGCAGGATCGCGTGCGCGACTACGTGCCGCCCGTGCTTTCGCTCGCCCCGAACCGGGGTCGCGGGCGCGCGGAGGACTTGGGCGAGCCGCAGCTCCTCGAACCCTTCGAGACGGAGCACAACCGCAAGATCACCTGGGAGCACCTGCTGCGGCAGACGAGCGACTGGGAGGGCACGCTCTGGGGCAAGCCCGAGTGGGCCGACCGCCCGTCGAACAACCCGGCCGAGTGGCACACGCGCAGGCGCAACGAGCCGGGCGCGGTCTACGAGTACAACGACGTGCGCGTGAACGCGCTGGCGCTGGCCGCGCTCGGCGTCTGGCGGCGGCCGCTGCCGCAGGTGCTCCGGGAGCACTTGATGGACGAGATCGACGCCTCGCCGACCTGGCGCTGGTTCGGCTACGAGACTTCCTGGGTCGAGTTGGACGGCGTGGCCGTCCAGTCGGTGAGCGGCGGCGGCCACTGGGGCGGCGGGATGTTCATCAACGCCCGCGACATGGCACGCTTCGGCCTGCTCACCCTGCGCCGCGGCCGCTGGAAGGACAAACAGGTTCTCTCCGAGGAGTGGCTGCGCATGGCGACGACGCCCACGGCCGCGCAGCCAACCTACGGCTTCATGAACTTCTTCCTCAACACGGAACGCAAGTACCTGCCGTCAGCGCCCGCCTCGGCCTTCGCGCACGTCGGCAACGGCACGAACGTCATCTACGTCGACCCCGAGAACGACCTCGTGGTCGTCGCACGCTGGATAGAGAACGGGGCCGTCGACGGTCTCATCAGCCGCGTGGTCGCCGCCGCCGCGCAGGGGGCCGAAGTAAAAGGCGTGACTAATAAATAACCTCGGCCGCCTGTGCGCGAACGGGGCGGGGTGCGCCCCACGTCGCACGCGGTCGGGCATTTGAGTTCGAGCATGTTGGGGAGGCGAGTCATGGCCGCACTTGGTACACGCACTTGTTTAATTGTCATCGTCCTGGGGCTGGCGGTCGCAGGCGCGTCGGCGGCCCCCGCGCGGGCGTTCCCACGGCCGGACGCGCAGGCGACGGCTCAGGGAGCGCCCGCGCCGGGGCGGGCCGACGTCCTGCGCGGCGCGTACGGGCCGTATCGCGCCAACAACGACCTGCTCTATTACCACCTGGACGTGCGCGTCGAACCCGGGAGGAAGTTCCTGAGCGGGAAGAACACCGTCCGCTTCAAAATGCTGAAGGACGACGCGCGCATCCAACTGGATTTGCACCCCGCGCTCAACATAGACCGGATTCTTTTCGACGGCGCGGCACTCAAATACGAGCGTGAAGAGGGCGCAGTCTTCGTGGACTTCCCCCGAAGCCTCAAGGCCGGGCGCGTCTACTCGATTGACTTCCACTACTCCGGCAGCCCCGTCGAGTCGGGCCGGTTCGGCGGCATCACCTTCAAGAAAGACCCGGCGGGTCGCGACTGGGTCAACACGTCGTGCCAGGACGTGGGGGCGAGCGCGTGGTGGCCGAACAAGGACCAGTGGCACGACGAGGTCGAGGGCATGCGCATCAGCGTGGCCGTGCCGAACGGCCTAATGGACGTCTCAAACGGGAAGTTCGTCGGCAAGACCGACCTCGGGGACGGCTACACGCGCTGGGACTGGCTCGTGCAGTACCCCATCAACAATTACAGCGTCTCGCTGAACATCGGGAATTACGCGCACTTCGCCGACCGGCTGGGCGACCTGCCGCTCGACTTCTACGCGCTGCCCGAAAATCTGGATAAGGCCAGGAGGCAGTTCGCGCAGTCGCGCGGGACGCTGGAAGCCTTCCGGCACTACTTCGGCGAGTACCCGTTCAAGAAGGACGGCTACAAGCTGATTGAAGTTCCCTACTCCGGCATGGAGCACCAGAGCGCCGTCACCTACGGCAACCGCTTCGCCAACGGCTACCTCGAACGCGACTGGACGGGCGTCGGCATCAGCCCGAGGTTCGACTTCATCATCGTCCACGAGAGCGGGCACGAGTGGTTCGGCAACAGCGTCACGGCCTCCGACCGCTCGGACATGTGGATTCACGAAGGGTGGACGACCTACCTCGAATGCCTGTACGTGGAATACATGTACGGCCACGACGACTACGTGAAGTACACCAACGCGTACAAGTCGAAGGTCAGGAATCAGCAGCCCATCGTCGCCCGTCGCGGCGTCAACGCCACCCCGCCGCAGGACCAGTACTTCAAAGGCGCGCTCTTCCTGCACACGCTCCGCAGCGTCGTCGACGACGAGAGGCTCTGGCGGTCGCTGCTCCGCGACTTCTACCAGCGTTTCAAGTACCGGAACGTCATGACGGAGGACGTGGTGGAGTTCTTCAACCGGAGGACGGGCAGGAACCTGACGCCCGTCTTCGACCAGTACCTGCGCCACGCCGCGCTCCCCGTACTGGAGCTGAGGTTCGACGAAGCGAAGGGCGAAGTCTCTTACCGCTGGAAGGCCGACGAGGCGGGCTTCCTCATGCCGGTGCGCGTCGGCGTCAAAGGCGACTGGCGGCTCATCCAACCCGCGGCCGAATGGAAGACCATGAAGACACGACACAAGAAGGATGATTTTTCGGCGGCGACCGACCTCTATTACATTGACGTGAACAAGTCGTAACGAACCGACTTTTTGCGAACGTCGGCGGCTTCTACCCTGCGCGGGGGCTCGTAAGTTTACCGGGAGTCAGAGAACACGGCCGGGGAAGCTGAATCACATCACACCTCACGGCCGACGACTTGAGGCCCGGCGGATTAACTATCCGCCGGGCCTCTGATTTTTCCCGCCCGGGTTTTCCCCGACCGCGTCGCCCGCCCCCTACCGCGCGGCGAGAGTTAACAAACATTTAATCCGTCCTTCACTCTGATTTAACTCACGCCGAATAGTATCCACCCTTGCACCGCCAGACTTTCAGACGTCATTAACCGAGACAACTCACGGAAGCCCGTCGGCGCGGCACGCCCCGCCTTCCGGCGACCCCGTCATGCATTCACCCCTTGCGATAAGTTCCAGGCTCCACAGGAGGCTTTCCATGACTTTCCATCACCCGACGACTCGCCGAACGATATGTTTACTGCTTTTACTAGGCTTGAGCCTGATTCTTCCCCACGCCGCCCGTGCCCAGTCCAGTCCCGCGGGGGGCCTGACCGGCGTCGTGCATGACCCGAACGGCGCGGCCGTGCCGTCGGCCGCCGTCACCGTCAGGCACGCCGGGACCGGCCTGACCCGCACCGCCGCGGCCGACGCCGACGGGCGCTGGACGATTCCGGCCCTGCCGGTCGGCGTTTACGAGGTGCTCATCGAGGCGCAGGGTTTCAAAAGGACTCAACTCCAGAACGTCGCGGTCGAGGCGGCCGTCCCGCGCACGGTCGAAGCCAAACTGGAGGTCGGCGAGATAACGGGCGAGGTGGTCAACGTCACCGACGCGAGCGCGGCCGTGACCACGCCGGACACCGCGGCCGTCGCGCGCCAGCTCACGTCGGAACAGCTCGTCGCCATCCCGACCTCGACCCGCAGCTTCACGCAACTGCTCTCGGCCGAGGCGGGCGTCAACACCGAGCTGTCGCCGGTGCTCACCAACAGCAACGGCAACCAGAGCCCTTCGGTCAACGGCACGCGCACGACGTCTACGAGTCTCTTCTTCAACGGCGTCGACGCGACCAACATCACGACCAACGAGGGCTCGCTCAACGACAACATCGCGCCCGCGCCCGAGACGCTCCAGGAGGTGAAGCTCCAGACCTCGCTCTACGACGCCTCGACGGGGCGCTCGGGCGGCGGCAACTTCCAGCTCATCACCAAGAGCGGCACCAACAAGTTGAACGGCTCGGCCTACTACTACGTCCAGAACGAGAAGTTCAACGCCAACGACTTCTTCTTCAACAAGGAGGGCATCGACAAGCCGAAGGCGCGCCGCAACGAGGGCGGGTTCACGCTGGGCGGCCCCCTCGTCGGCGACAAGTGGTTCTTCTTCGGCGGCTACCAGTTCACCGACGCCGTCTCGGGCTTCGTCCCGACGGCGCGCAGCACCACCGTCCTCCCGCTCGCGCTGCGGCGCATCGGCGGCGACCGCACGGCCGGGGCGCTCGCCGCCGCCTTCAACGCCGAGAACGGCTGCGCGGGCACGAACTGCCTGCTGGCCTCCGACATCTCGCCCGTCGCGGTCGCCCTCTTCAACCTGCGCAACCCCGTGACGGGCGACTACGTCATCCCGACGCCGCGCGCGGGCGGGCGCGTCATCGGCGTCGACCGCGCGGGCGACCGCGCCTTCATCGTCGGCGCGGGCGCTGGGGTGTCACGCACCATCCGCGAGAACAACCCGCTCGTCCAGCAGCTCAACGTGCAGCCCTCGGAGTTCGGGCAGCACCAGTTCACCGCGCGCCTCGACGGCCGCCTGTCGCCGGACAACACGCTGAGCGGCACCTTCTTCTTCTCGAACTTCCCCGCGCTCGACTCGTTCCCCGACCCCTCGTCGCTGGCCTCGCCCTTCACGCTCCGGCGCGCCGACCGCAACCGCACGCTGGCCGTCTCGGACCAGCACGTCTTCGGCCCGACCCTCATCAATGAGGCGCGCTTCGGCTACTTCTCCCTCGACAACACGCGCACGCTCGACGACCCCTTCCTCGCCGAAGGGTTGACTTCCGAGGCGCTCGGCATCGGCAACCCGGCGCTCCTGTTCGACAGCAGCCCCGGCACGCGCCGCCTCGGCCACTTCATCGGCCGCCCCGGCACGAACCTCTCGCAGTTCTCCTTCGGCGGCCCCAACGACTCCTTCAACAAGCGCAAGCAGCAGACCTTCAGCTTCACCGACAACGTGACGTGGATTCGCGGGGCGAACACCTTCCGCTTCGGCGGCGACTTCAAGCGCCACCGCTACGACTCGGCCCTCCCCGAGGAGCAGGCGACCGAGTTCGAGAAGTTCGACAGCATCACGCAGCTCCTGACGGGCAACGCCACCGAGGCCGATACGCAGTTCGGCGTCACCGAGAAATCTTTCCGCTTCTCGGACGTCGGGGCCTACGCGGCCTTCGACTGGAAGGTCGCGCGCGGCCTGACGCTCAACCTCGGGCTGCGCTACGAGCTGTTCATGTGGCCGACCGAGAAGGACGGCCGCATCGGCAACTTCGACTTCGCGGCCTTCGAGCCCTGCTTCACGCGGGCGGGCGGCTCGCTCGCCACCTGCGACAGCCCGACGCCCGGCTTCGTCGTGCCCTCGAACGTCCGGCCGACCGGGCTCGCGAACGTCGACGCGGCCATCGCGGCGACAGCGCGCGCCGGGAACGACCACACGATGCGCGGGCAGGACTTGAACAACTTCGCGCCGCGCGTCGGCTTCGCCTACTCGCCGCTCGACTCGAACCGCTTCGTGGTACGCGGCGGCTACGGCATGTTCTACGACCGCCCGTCGGCGGCCTTCATCAACACGGTCTTCAGCAACTACCCGTTCCTGCGCGAAGTCGAGATAACGGTGCCTTCGGGCAACGTGCCCATCACGACCGCGTTCTCGGCGCAGCCCACCGACCTCGGCCTCAACAACTGGCTCCCCTTCCGCATCACGCGCGGCGCGGGCGGCGGCGGCACCTACACCATCCGCGACGCCACCGGCGTGACCCGCGACCCGCGCGGCAACGTGACGGCCCCGGGCAACATCGCCGAGACCTTCGAGTTCCGCGCCGTCGACCGCGACCTCAAGACGCCCTTCGTCCACCAGTGGAACCTGGGCTTCCAGTACGAGGTGGCGAAAGACTTCCTCTTCGAGGCGCGCTACGTCGGCACGAAGGGGCGGAACCTCCTCCAGGCGCTCGCCTTCAACCAGGGCTTCGACCTGAACGACGCCTCGACGCCCGACCACATCTACGAGCGCTTCAACCAGGCGTATCTGGCCGCGGGCGCTCCCAACGGCGCGCTCAACACCGGCGCGACGGCGCGCGAGCGGGGAGTGGGTCGCGCCTTCGGCTTCGCCAACCCGTTCCGCGCGGGCGGGGCGGCCACCTGCGCGGGCGGCGTGCTCGGCGGCGTCGCGGGCGCGCCCCTCGACCTCAACCTGGCGAACCCTCTGACCTGCTCCGGCTCAACCCTCGGCGGCGGGCAGCTCATCAACTTCGAGGCGCGCGTGCCCGTCCTCGGCTTCAACGTGCCCGAGGCGCTCATCCTGCGCTCGAACGGAGACTCCGTCTACCACGGCGCGCAGTTCAGCCTCACCAAGCGCCTCTCTCGCGGCGTCCAGTTCGGCGCGGCCTACACTTGGTCGAAGTCCATCGACACCAGCTCCAGTGACCCCGGCAGCACCGCAGGCTCGGGCAAGCCCGACGTCCCCAACACGGGCTTCGTCGTGCAGGGCGACGTCCGCAACCTCGACGCCAACCGCTCGGTCTCCGACTTCGACCGCACGCACCGCTTCAGCCTGAACTTCGTCTACCAGATTCCGACCTTCGGCTCCGGCAGCCGCCTCCTTTCGGGGTGGCAGTTGTCCGGCTTCTACCAGGCGCAGACCGGCAGCCCCTTCAGCATCTTCGCGCCCGAGCCGGAGCTGCAAACCGCCCCGCAGTACGCCGACCTCGTGCGCGGCTCGGGCGGCCTCTACCGCCTCGGCTTCGGCCGCCCCGGCCTCTGCCCCGGCGCGACCGTCGACGACCTGCGGCGGCAGGGCGGCGACGTCACCGAGGACGCCTTCGACGCGGGGGTGCTCTGCTCGCCGCTGGGACAGAGCGGCAACCTGGGCCGCAACGTCCTGCGCGCGCCCTCGCAGAGCCGCTTCGACCTCGGGCTCGTCAAGAACACGCGGCTGTCGGAGACCACGTCGCTCGAACTCGGCTGGGACGTCTTCAACGTCTTCAACCGCGCGAACTTCGCCGCGCCCGACTTCGAGCTGGGCAGCCCCGACTTCGGGCGCATCACCTCGACGGTCGGCGGCCCGCGCGTCATGCAGTTCAGGGCCAAGCTGAGGTTCTGAAGCCGAAACGGGTGGAGGGCGGCCCGACTCCCCGGCCGCCCTTCACTCTGCCTTACACGACCCGGCCGTCAATCACGTAGGGGCGTCGAGCGAATGGCAACGATTCACGCGGAGTCCCGGCACGCGCCGGGGGTGTTGACGGACGTCTACGACGACGGGCACCTGCGCGTCGAGCACGACAACTACTACGTCGCCTGCGGCGGCGAGGTGCTCAAGTTCCGCCGCGCCGAGTTCCTGCTGCTCTCACGGCTCGCGCTGAACATGGGCAGAATCGTCAGGGCGGAGGAGCTGTGGCGTCACGCCTGGGACGAAGGCAAGCCTTATAACGCGGAGAGCCTGCACGTCCACGTCTACCGCCTCCGCAGCAAGCTCCTGCCCTTCGGCGTCCGGATAGAGACGATGGTCAACGTCGGCTACCGCCTCATCCCGGCGGCCGAACAGCCCGAGCGCCGCACGGCCTGAAGCGCCCCCGCCGAAATTGTTAACACCGATTTAGCAGTTAATTCAGACGGATTTAACATCGCTCGTGCATCCTTCCACTTCTCGGAAACCCTGAATGAGGAGCCATAACTCCCTTGATTAATAAAGCCAAAGTCCTGCGCGTGACATTCGCGCTCCTGTTCACCTCCGGCCTGCTCGCCGCGCTCGCCTGTAGCGGCGAGCGCGGCGGCGCGGGGCCGGGCGGCGCGGGCGGCGGCGCGGCCGGCGGCACCGTCCGACTCCAGGGCGCGGGCGCGACCTTCCCCAACCCGCTCTACCAGAAGTGGCTCTCGGAGTACGGCAAGGCCAACCCGAACGTGCGCATCGACTACCAGTCCATCGGCTCGGGCGGCGGCATCAAGCAGATCAAGGAGCAGACCGTCGACTTCGGCGCGACCGACTCGCCGATGAAGGACGAGGACATGAAGAGCGCGCCGGGCGACCTGCTCCACATCCCCACGGTGCTCGGCGCGGTCGTCATCACCTACAACCTGCAAGGCGTCTCGCAGCCGCTCCGCTTCTCCCCCGACGTCATCGCGGACGTCTTCCTCGGCAAGGTCAAGCGCTGGGACGACCCGCGCATCAAGGCCGACAACCCCGGCGCGGCGCTCCCGGCCGCCGACATCACGGTCGTCCACCGCTCCGACGGCAGCGGCACCTCGGCCGTCTTCACCGACTACCTACAGAAGGTGAGCCCCGAGTGGAAGGAGAAGGTCGGCTCCGGCACCTCGCCCAACTGGCCGGTGGGCCTGGGCGGCAAGGGCAACGAGGGCGTGACGGGTCAGGTCAAGCAGACGCCGAACACCATCGGCTACGTCGAGCTGGCCTACGCCGTGCAGAACAAGCTCCCCGTGGCGCTCGTCAAGAACGCCACCGGCAACTTCGTCGAGCCTTCGCTCGACGCCGTGACGGCCGCGGCGGCCGAGGCGCTGCCGACCACGCCGCCCGACCTCCGCGTCTCGATCACCAACGCCGGCGGGGGTAACGCCTACCCGATTTCGAGCTACACCTACATCCTGGCCTACAGGGACCAGAAAGACGCCGCGAAGGGTAAGGCGCTGGTGGACTTCCTCTGGTGGGGCATCCACGACGGCGAAAAGTTCGCCAAAGACATGCTCTACGCGCCGCTCCCCCCCGACATCGTCAAGCGCGCCGAGGAGAAGGTCAACTCCATCACCTCGGGCGGCAAGCCGCTCCGATGAAGTAGACAGTAGTCAGTAGTCAGTAGGCTCCGCTTAATGTGCGCTGACGCTGACACCCGGACGATTCACTGACGGCGGTTTTTCTACTGACTACTGACTACTGACTACTGACTACTGATTACTTCTTCCATGTCTAACCCCGCACCGACGACACCGGGCCCCGCGTCAGAGTACGGGGCGTACTTCCGCAGTTGGGACTGGCGGCGCGCCCTGTCGCCGACGGGCAACTTCGGCGACGCCGTCTTTCGGCTGACGCTCTTCTGCTGCGCGCTCCTGCTCGTCGTCATCGTCGCCGCGATGTTCGTCGAGATCGGGTCGAACGCGCGGCTGTCGCTCGCCGAGTTCGGCCTCTCGTTCCTGACCGGGCGGGTGTGGGACCCGATACAGGGCGAGTTCGGCGCGCTCCCCTTCGTCTACGGCACGGTCGTCTCGTCGCTGCTGGCGCTGCTGATCGCCGTCCCCGTCTCGATAGGGGTGGCGGTCTACCTCGTCGAGCAGGCCCCGCGCCACCTCGCGCGCCCCCTGGCCTTCCTCGTCGAGCTGCTGGCGGCCATCCCCTCGGTCGTCTACGGCCTGTGGGGCATCTTCGTGCTGGCCCCCTTCCTGCGCGAGTACGTCGGGCCGCCCCTCCAGAAGTGGCTGGGCTGGCTCCCCTTCTTCCAGGGGACGGTGACGGGCATCGGGCTCTTCACGGGCGGCTGTATCCTCGCCATCATGGTCACCCCCATCATCACCGCGGTCGTGCGCGACGTGCTCTCGGCCGTCCCCGTCTCGCAGCGCGAGGCGGCGCTCGCACTGGGCGCGACCAAGTGGGAGACGACCCGCGTCGTGCTCGCCAACGGCGCGCCCGGCATCGCCGGGGCCATCATCCTCGGGCTCGGCCGCGCGGTGGGCGAGACGATGGCCGTGACGATGGTCATCGGCAACCGGCCGCACATCTCCGTGTCGGTCTTCGAGCCGAGCTACACCATCGCCTCCGTCATCGCCAACGAGTTCACGGAGGCCACGGGCGACCTCTACCTCAGCGCGCTCGTGGAGCTGGGGCTGGTGCTCTTCCTCGTCACCTTCGTCATCAACGGCGCGGCTCGGCTGCTGGTGTGGAGCGTGACGCGCGGCACGAGCGGCGTGGGGCGGGCCTGAGTGAGAGGGGGCGGCTGAAGACATGAGTCGGACGAACGGGGCGAGGAAGGGGGACGCGGGGCGGCGGCGCGTCGTCAGCACGTTGATGGCGGGGCTGACGGCCGCGTGCGCCTTCCTCGTCGTCGGGCTCCTGCTCCTGATACTCGGCTACATCGCGTGGCAGGGCGTCTCCTCCCTCAGCCTGCAATTCCTGATCGACACGCCGAAGCCGGTGGGCGAGGGCGGCGGCATCGGCAACGCCATCCTCGGCACGGTCATCCTGCTGGCGCTCGCCTCGGCCATCGGCCTGCCCGTCGGCATCGCCGCCGGCGTCTACCTTTCCGAGTTCGGGAGCGGGTGGTTCGCCGGGCTCGTCCGCTTCATCGCCGACACGCTGACGGGCGTGCCGTCCATCGTCACGGGCGTCTTCGTCTACACGCTGATCGTGCTGCCGATGAAGCAGTTCTCGGCGCTCGCGGGCGGCGTCGCGCTCGGCATCATCATGATTCCCATCGTCACGCGCACGACAGAGGAGATGCTGCGGCTAGTGCCGCACAGCCTGCGCGAGGGCGCGCTCGCCCTTGGCGCGCCGCAGTGGAGGGTGACGACCGGCGTCGTGCTCCCGGCCGCCGCCTCCGGCATTGCCACGGGCGCGATGCTGGCCGTGGCGAGGGTCTCCGGCGAGACCGCGCCGCTGCTGTTCACAGCCTTCGGCAGCCGCTTCTTCAACGTCTATCTGGATCAGCCCGTCGCGAGCCTGACGGTGCAGATTTTTAACTACGCCGTCTCGCCTTACGACGAGTGGCACGCGCAGGCGTGGGCGGCCACGCTCGTCCTGATGACGCTCATCCTCGTCATCAACGTCTCGGTAAGAATCCTGACGAGGAAGAAATTTTGAGGAGGTAATTAGTGAATGGTAAATGGCGAATAGATAAAACCATTTACTATTTACCATTCACTATTCACTAACCATGACCACCGCACCCATCCCCGTACGAGCCCCGCAGACGGGCGTCGAACAGCTCAGGCGGCCGGAGGCCGCGCCCGCGAAGATCAGCGTGCGCGGGCTGGACTTCTACTACGGACGCGCGCAGGCGCTGCACAAAATCTCCATCGACGTCCCGGGCCGAGTGGTGATGGCCTTCATCGGCCCTTCGGGCTGCGGCAAGTCGACCTTCCTGCGCACGCTCAACCGGATGAACGACACCATCCCGGGGGCGCGCGCCGTAGGGGAGGTGCTCATCGACGGCCAGGACATCTACGCGCCGGGCGTTGACGTCGTCGAGCTGCGCCGCAAGGTCGGGATGGTCTTCCAGAAGTCGAACCCGTTCCCGAAGTCCATCTTCGACAACGTCGCCTACGGGCTGCGCATCAACCGTCTGACGGACTCGAAGTCGGAGCTTTCCGGGCGCGTCGAGCAGGCTTTGCAGGACGCGGCGCTCTGGTCGGAGGTCAAGGACAGGCTGAAGTCGTCGGCGCTGGGCCTGTCGGGCGGGCAGCAGCAGCGGCTCTGCATCGCGCGCGCTCTGGCCGTCAAGCCGGAGGTGGTGCTGATGGACGAGCCGGCCTCGGCGCTCGACCCCATCGCGACGCAGAAGATCGAGGAGCTGATCGTCGAGCTGAAGCGCCAGTACACCATCGTCATCGTGACGCACAACATGCAGCAGGCGGCGCGCGTCTCAGACCGCACGGCCTTCTTCTGGCTCGGCAAGCTCGTCGAGGTCAACGACACCGAGAAGATATTCACCAACCCGGACGAGAAGCTGACCGAGGACTACATCACGGGACGCTTCGGGTGAGTGGGGCGGGGCTCGGCTCGTCTGCCCCGCTTAGAGATTTGAGATGCACTGAGAGTCGCCGAACTCTTGACAGCGGCTGCGTGCCGAAAAGCGGGCGTTGTCCGCCCGAAATTACCAGGGGAGGGGTATCGAAAATGGATCATCACCGGCGGCTGGACGCGGAGCTGGACGTGTTGCGGGACCGCGTGCTCGTGCTCGGCGGCGAGGCGGAGGCGGCGCTCGGGCGCGCCATGTACGCGCTCGCCGAGCGCAACAGCGAGGCCGCGCGCGAGGTGCTCGCCGGCGACGACCGCATCGACCAGATGGAGGTCGAGATCGACCGCCTCTGCGTCGACGTGCTGGCGCTCAGGCAGCCCGCCGCGCGCGACCTGCGGTTCGTCATCTCGGTCGCCAAGATCACGCCCATCCTTGAGCGTCTGGCCGACCACGCCTGCAACATCGCGCGCGTGGCGCTCGACCTCAACGACGAGCCGCGGCTCAAGCCCCTCCCCGACCTCACGCGCATGGCCGGCGTGGCCTCCTCGATGCTGCGCGCGGCGCTCGACGCCTTCACGCAGGGCGACGCGTCGGCCGCCCGCCGCGTCATCGAGCAGGACGACGAGATCGACGTCATGTACGAGCGCCTCTTCCACGACCTGATCGGGCTGATGGTCAGCGAGCCGGCCGCGACACCGTGCGCCGCGCGCCTGCTCTTCGTCGCCAAGCACCTTGAGCGCGTCGGCGATTACGTCACGGACATCTGCGAGCTGACCGTCTACATGACCGAGGCCGCCGTCATCAAACACAGCTACTAGTGAATGGTGAATGGTGAATAGACGTTGCTGTTCACGCGCCGCGCGGGATGGCCCGCCGCGCGGTTTGGGTCAAATCACCATTCACAATTCACCACTCAGCGTTTACCATTAACTATTAACTTATGATGAAGCCGGTGCTGATAGTGGAGGACGACCCCGACATCGCCGAGGGGCTGCGCTACAACCTGGAGCGCGAGGGGTTGCGCGCCCTGGTGGCCGAGACCGGCGAGCGCGCCCTCGCCCTCGCCCTCGCCCCCGGCGACCCGCCCTCGCTCGTCCTCCTCGACCTGATGCTGCCCGGCATGTCGGGCACGGAGCTGTGCCGCCGCCTCAGGCGCGAGCCCGCCACGCGCCGCACCCCCGTCATCATCCTCACCGCCAGGGGCTCGGAGTCCGAGCGCGTCGCCGGGCTCGAGCTCGGCGCAGACGACTACGTCACCAAGCCCTTCTCGGTGCGCGAGCTGGTGGCGCGGGTGCGCGCCGTGCTGCGCCGCTCGGACGACTCGGCCCCCGCGGGCTACGAGGACGCGAGGCTGCGGGTCGACTTCGACGACATGCAGGTGGCGTGCGACGGCGGCGAGGTCAGGCTCACGCGCAAGGAGTTCGCGCTGCTCGCCGCCCTGGCGCGCAGGCCCGGGAGGGTGGCGGCGCGCACGCAACTGCTCGACGAGGTGTGGGGGCAGCAGTACTACGGCGACACCAGAACGCTCGACGTCCACATCCGGCGGCTGCGGTCGAAGCTCGGAGGGTGCGGCGACTCCATCGAGACCGTCATCGGCGTCGGCTACCGCTTCGTCGGCTGCACGG